>NZ_JBSGFQ010000224.1:0-10891 GCF_053603495.1 Nonomuraea sp. NPDC004186
CATGAGCCTAAGAGTAAGTCATGTGCTCGTAGTCGGACACGGGCACGTAGCCGATCGACTGGTAGACGGGCGCGACCCAAGAGCCGGCGCTTCGGTGCTTTCCGGCCCGAGGGCAGGCGCCGTGGTCCTGGGGACGGACGCCTCGGTGGTGCTCGCTCCGGGGCGGGCCGCATCGGTGGCGCCCGAGCCGGAAGAGGCCGGTGTCAGGGTTGGGGTCAGTCGGGCGAGGGTGGTGGCGACGAGGGAGAGCAGGGACTCGGCCAGCTCGAAAGCCGTGTCCCCGCCCCGCGCCGCCATCAGGAACCGCCGATGGGCGAGGTCGAGGCGGGCGTCCACGTACAGGGTCGGCCGGCCCGGCGGGCCCTCCCCCGCGAGCGTGTGCCACAGCTCCGGGGTCAGGGACACCGAGGTGCACACGTCGCCGCCCGCCGGATGGGCGAAGTGCTCCTCCTCGCCGGGCACCCCGAGGTAGGCCATCGTCGGGTCGATCACGGCGGCCCGGCCGTCCGCCTTGCGCCGGAACAGGCCGCGGCGCACCAGCACCAGGCGGTGCGCGGAGCCCAGCTCCGCCGCCGACCACCCGCGATGGTCGTCGGCGCAGGTCACGGCATCGAGGTGGAACCCGTCCCCGGCAGCGAGACGCACAGCTGAACGCACCTGCGGAACGTTACGCCGCGGGTACGACATTCTCCTGCGGCACTAGCGGCCGCCGATGCCGATCGTGTTGGCGACCGCCGTCACCACGCAGAACCCGAACGGGCCGCTCGCGTCATGCATGGTGACCTGCCCCGTGGCGACCCCGGCGGCGGACAGGTGGCCGGTGGCCTCGACCCCGATCAGCTCTGCGGACGGGAGCCGGGCGAGCGTCAGCGTGTAGTCGGCGTTGATGAAGCGCAGCCCCTCCACCCCGGAGTTGCTCAGCGGGCTGGCGAAGTCGGCGGCCAGCGCCGCGCGTACGAACGGCGTCAAAGGCTCCTCGTCCACCAGCGGATACGACTCCCGCATCCACACCCGCCCCGGCCCGGGCGCCGCCCACTCGGTCACCCGCCACAGGTCGAACGGCGGCTTCCACGTGGCCTGCCCGTCCACCGGCGGCTCGGAGGGCGCGGGCGTGTCCCACGGGGGCGTGACGAACGTCTGCTCCCCCTCCGGCTGCTCCCCCTGCCGCAGCAGCACCGCGCCGGCCCGCCCGATCACCCCCTGCTCGGTGATGATCACCGCGTCGGCCACGAGGATCCTGCGCCCGGCCCTGACCAGCGAGGTCTCCACCGTGACCGGCACCATCGGGCTGTTGCGGAACAGGTCGACCGTCAGGCGGGCGAAGTGCAGCCCCGGCTGGGCGTAGCGGCGCTCGATGGCGCGGGCGGCGAGCCCGCCGAGCAGGCGGCCGTGGAGCATGTCGGGGGACCAGGGACCTCGGGCGTGCGGCGCGGGGACCAGCTCGCCCTTCTTCTGGGTGAAGAACGCTGACACAGAATCAGATTCTAGAGGAGAGCAGCCGTTCACCGAGAGCGCGCAGGTGTTCCTTCAGCTCCAGGGGCTCCAGCACCTCGAAGTCCACGTCCAGGAAGGCCACCACCATGGCCATCATGCGCAGGTCGTCGCCGCGCAGGGTGAGCAGGCAGGTGTGCTCGTCCACCGGCTCGACGGCGCCCGCCGTCCGGCCCTCGATCCGCTCGGCGGGCGCGCGCAGCAGGAAGCGGCTCTCGTACGGCCACATCTCGTGCGCCAGGCGGTGCTGCACCCAGGCGGCCACGTCGGGGGCGGGCGGCTCGCGTGGCATGAAGCGCGGGCCGTTCGGGATCCGCAGGCGCATCCGGTCGGCCCGGTACGTGCGCCAGTCGCCGCGGTCGGCGTCCCAGCCGACCAGGTACCAGCGGTTGCCCTTGGTGACGAGGCTGTGCGGCTCGGCCCTCCTGAGCGCGCTCTCGCCCCGGTGGCCGGTGTAGTCGAAGCGGAGCTGCTCGTGGTCGCGGCAGGCGGCGGCCACGCCGGTGAGCACGTCCGGGTCCACGGTGGGGCCCGCGCGATCGATGCGTACGGTGTGCCGCTGCAGCGTGTTGACCCGCTGCCGCAGGCGGGCGGGCAGGACCTGTTCGAGCTTGGCCAGCGCGCGCAGGGAGGTCTCCTCGATGCCGGTCACGGTGCCGTTCGCGGCGGTGCGCAGGCCGACCGCGACCGCCACGGCCTCCTCGTCGTCGAGCAGCAGGGGTGGCAGCTGCGCGCCCGCGCCCAGCCGGTAGCCGCCGGAGACGCCGGGCGTCGAATGGACCGGGTAGCCGAGGCTGCGCAGCCGGTCGACGTCGCGGCGCATCGTCCGGGGGGCGACGCCGAGCCGCTCCGCCAGGTCGGCGCCGGGCCACTCGCGCCGGGCCTGCAGGAGGGCCAGCAGGCGCAGCAATCTCGCCGAGGTGTCCAACACGGACACCATTGTGGCCCGAATCTGGCCGCAATGGCTCCTAGCGTTGCGGGCATGGACGAATTCGTCATCGACATATCCCAGGACCGGCTCGACGACCTGCGTGAGCGGCTGGAGCGCACCCGCCGGCCCGACGCCCTCGACGGGGTCGGCTGGTCGTACGGGGTGCCGCCCGAAGCGGTGGGCGAGCTGGCGGCGTACTGGCTCGACGGCTACTCCTGGCGCGCGCACGAGGCCAGGCTCAACGCGTTCCCGCAGTACACGACCGTGATCGACGGGCAGCGCGTGCACTTCGCGCACGTGCGCTCGCCCCGGCCCGACGCGCTGCCGCTGCTGCTGACGCACGGCTGGCCCAGCACGTTCGCGGACTTCTCGCGCGTCGCCGGGCCGCTCAGCCGGGACTTCCACCTGGTCATCCCGTCCATCCCGGGGTTCGCGTTCTCGGGCCCCACGACGGAGCCGGGCTGGGGCGTGCGGCGGGTCGCCGCCGCCTGGGTGGAGCTGATGGCGCGGCTCGGCTACGAGCGCTACGGCACGCAGGGCGGCGACTTCGGCGCCCTGGTCTCCCCCGCCGTCGCGCGACTGGCCCCCGAACGGGTGGTCGGCGTGCACGTGAACGCGCTCACCGCGTTCGTCACCGACGACATGTCGGGCCTGACCGAGGCCGAGACGGAGCGGGCCCGGGGCGTCGAACGGTGGCGGAAGGAGTTCTCCGGGTACGCCGCCATCCAGGGCACCAGGCCGCAGACGCTCGCGTACGCCCTGGCGGACTCGCCGGCCGGGCTGCTCGGCTGGACCCTCGACGCGTTCGCCTCCTGGGGGCGGGACGTGGGCGGGGTGCCCGCCGACGACGTCCTCACCGACGTCTCCATCCTCTGGCTCACCGGCACCGCCGGATCCTCCACCCGCATCTACCGGGAGAGCGGCGGCGACTGGGCGGCGCCGGACGCGCCGGGCAAGACCCCGACGGGCGTGGCGGTCTTCCCCGGCGACAGCACGGTCCGGCGGTACGCCGAGCAGGCGCACAACGTGGTGCACTGGTCGGAGTTCGCGACGGGCGGCCACTACGCCGCTCTGGAGGCCCCCGACCTGCTGGCCGCCGACATCAAAACCTTCTTCGCAGGGCTGTGAACGCCCCCGGAGGTCAGTGGAACTGCGGGACGATCAGGTAGATGCCGTACAGCACGACCGCGGCGCAGGCGGTGAAGCACAGGACGGCCGCGGCCAGGCCGCCAGCGCCGGTGCCGGTCCCCCGCTCCTGCGCCGACTGACGGGCCGACTGACGGGCCGCGAGCGCCAGCGCGCCGAGCGAGAAGACCGCGACGACGACCACGCTGACGGCCAGGCTGATGACGAAGACCCGTCCGAGGGCGTCCCATTTGATGTCCATCGGCGTCCGCCCTTCAGACCGGGGCGGGCACGTCGTTGACGTTGCCCGCGTGAACGGGTTCGCGGCGGCCGGCCGCGTACAGGCCGACCGTCGCCGCGATCGCCACCAGCGCGGTGACGGCGACGCCGAGGGTGCCGGTGGTGGCCACGGCCGCCACGACCGCGCCCACCGCGGCGGCGGACGGCAGGGTCAGCAGCCAGGCCAGCGCCATCCGGCCCGCCACGCTCCAGCGCACCTTGGCCAGCCGGCGGCCCAGCCCGGTGCCGAGGATCGCGCCGGACACCACCTGCGTGGTCGACAGCGCGAACCCCAGGTGCGAGGAGGCGAGGATGACCGTGGTGGCGCTCGCCTCGGCGGCGAAGCCCTGCGGCGACTCGATCTCGGTGAGCCCCTTGCCCATGGTGCGGATGATCCGCCAGCCCCCGAGGTACGTGCCCAGCCCGATGGCCAGCCCGGCGGTGGCGATCACCCACAGCGGCGGGTTCGAGCCGGAGGCCAGCGCCCCGGACGAGATCAGCGTGAGCGTGATGACGCCCATGGTCTTCTGGGCGTCGTTGGTGCCGTGCGCCAGCGACACCAGCGAGGCCGAGACGATCTGCCCGAACCGGAACGTGCCCGTCACCGACTCGTGCCGGGCCCTGGCGGTGAGCGAGTACGCCAGGAAGGTGGCGGTCATCGCGACGAACCCGGCGATCAGCGGCGAGGCCACCGCCGGGATGAGGATCTTCTGCACCACCGTGCCGAAGTTCACACCCTGGATGCCGGCGCCCACCCACACCGCGCCGATGAGCCCTCCGAACAGCGCGTGCGAGGAGCTGGACGGCAGCCCCAGGAGCCAGGTGAGCAGGTTCCACAGGATCGCGCCGATCAGCCCGGCGAACACCATCGGCGGGGTCACCAGGGTGTCGTCCACGATCCCGCCCGAGATCGTCCTGGCCACCTCGACCGACAGGAACGCGCCCACCACGTTCAGCACGCCCGAGATCGCCACCGCCACCCGCGGCCGCAGCGCGCCTGTCGCGATCGAGGTGGCCATCGCGTTGGCCGTGTCGTGGAAGCCGTTCGTGAAGTCGAACACCAGCGCCGTGATGATCACCACGACGACCAGGAACGTCACATGCTCCATGAGGGTTTCCCCATCGTCTCGACGTCACCAGGACGGTAGACCGGGGCGATGAACCGGCCGTGAACTCCTGTCGGCCATCATGCCTACCCACGGCGCCGCCAAATACCGGCCAAGGAGGGTTACGAAGTGGTTCATGGTTAATTAGCCGATTAGGACAGATGTCCGGCCATCATCCAGACGTGCGCATCGTTCGGTTAGCGAACTTCGTCACTCCCACGTCGGGCGGGCTGCGTACCGCCCTGCATGAGCTCGGCGCCGGCTACGCGGCGGCGGGACACGAGCCCGTCCTGGTCGTCCCCGGCGCGGCGGCCCGCGACGAGCGGACCCCGGCCGGACGGGTCGTCACCCTGCCGGGCCCGGTGGTCCCGGGTCTCGGCGGCTACCGGGTCATCGCCGCCCGCGGCACGCTGAGACGCCTCCTGGAGGAGCTGGCACCCGACCGGATCGAGGTGTCGGACCGCACCACCCTGCGCTGGCTCGGCCCCTGGGCCAGGGCCGCGGGCGTCCGCTCGGTCATGGTCTCGCACGAGAGCCTGTCGGCGTTGCTGCGCCTGTACGGTCCCCTCGGCCGGCTGGCCGACCCCGTCAACCGCGCCACCGCGGCCCGGTTCGACACCGTGGTGTGCACGACCGCCTGGGCCGCGGCCGAGTTCGCCAGGCTGGGCGTGCCGAACCTGGTCCGGGTGCCGCTCGGGGTGGATCTCGCCACGTTCTCTCCCGAGCGCTTCGACCCCGGCCTGCGCTCCCGCCTGGCCGCGCGGGGCGAGGCGCTGCTGGTGCACTGCGGCCGCCTGTCTCCCGAGAAGCGGCCCGACCGCTCCATCCGCGCCCTCGCCGAGCTGCGCCGCAGGGGTGTCCCGGCCGTCCTGGTGGTGGCCGGCGACGGGCCGCTGCGGCCCAGGCCGGCGGCACCCCGGTCGTGGCCACGCGCGACAGCGCCCTGCCCGAGGTCATCGGCCCGGCGGGGGCGGCGGTGGCCGACGATCCGGCGGCCTACGCCGGCGCGATCGAGGAGCTGCTGTCCGACCCCGCGCGCCGGGAGCGGGCCCGGGCCAGGGCCGAGCGGTACGGCTGGCCCGCCGCGGTCCGGGGCTTCCTGGACGCGCACGGCCTGATCGGCACGCCCGCGAGGCCGCGATGACGCGGATGGTCTCCCTGGGCGACTCGGTCACGGTCGGACTGGGCGATCCGGTGCCGGGGCGCGGCTGGGCCGGGCTCCTGGCCGAGGCGCTGGCGCCCGCCGAGCTGAGCAACCTCGCCGTCTGCGGCGCCCGCGTCGGCGACGTCGTACGCGACCAGCTCCCCCGGGCGCTGGCCCTGCGCCCGTCCCTCGCCACCGTGCTCGTCGGCGTGAACGACACCCTGCGCGGCGACTTCGCCCCCCACCAGATCCACGCGGACCTGGAACGCCTGATCACCCGGCTGCGCGCGGACCAGGTCACCGTACTCACCGCCACGCTGCCCGACCCCGGCCTCATGCTGCGGATCCCGGAGCTGCTGCGCCGCCCCCTCGCCCGGCGCGTCCACGTGGTCAACACGATCGTGACCGGCCTCGCGCACCGCCACGGAACCATCCACCTCGACCTCGCCCGGCAACCCGCCCTGTACGAGCGGCGCATGTGGGGCGCCGACCGCCTGCACCCCAGCGAACGCGGGCACCGCCACCTGGCCCGGCTCTTCGCCGCCGAACTGCGCGAGCGCGGCGTCCCCGCGCGGCTGCCGGACCCGGAGCCCGCGAACGCCGAGCCCACCGCCTGGGCCAGCGCCTTCTGGCTGGCCACCGCGGGCACCGCCTGGCTGGTCCGGCGGTCCCGCGACTTCCTGCCCGCCTTCGCGAGGCTCGTCGCCCAGGAGATCTGGCACGAGAAATTCGCCGTACGGGCGACTGCCGGTGAACCGGACGTCGCCCCCAACCGGGATGAAACATCACATGAGGGTCGCCATTGTGGCCGAGTCGTTCCTGCCCCAGGTCAACGGGGTCACCAACTCGGTCTGCCGCGTTCTTGACCACCTGGCCGCCACCGGGCACGACGCCATGGTGGTCGCCCCGGCCCCCGCTCCCCCGTCCTACGCGGGTTTCCCGGTCCACCCGGTCCGCAGCCTCGCCCTGCCGTTCTACCGAACCGTCACGGTGGGCCTGCCCGGCATGCGCCTGTCCCGTACGCTCGCCGGCTTCAAGCCCGACGTCGTCCATCTCGCCTCCCCCGCCCTGCTGGGCGCGGCCGGGATGGCCGCCGCCCGGCGGCTCGGCCTGCCCACCGTGGCCGTGTTCCAGACCGATCTGGCCGGATTCGCCCGCCAGTACGGCGTCCGCGGCGACCCGGTCATCTGGTCGTGGCTGCGGCGGGTGCACCGGCACGCCACCCGTACCCTCGCCCCCTCCACGCCGACCCTGCGCGAGCTGGCCGGCCACGGCATACCCCGCCTGTCGTTGTGGGGCCGCGGCGTCGACCTCGACCTGTTCCATCCCCGGCAGCGCAGCGAGGAGCTGCGCCGCCGGCTCGCCCCGGACGGCCGGACCATCGTCGGATACGCCGGTCGCCTGGCCGCCGAGAAACAGCCTCAGCTGCTCGCCGCGCTCGCCGACGTCCCCGGGGTGCGGCTGGCCGTCGTGGGGACGGGCCCCATGGAGCGGCGGCTGCGCGGGCTGCTGCCCGGGGCGGAGTTCTTCGGCCTGCGCACCGGCCCCGACCTGGCCCGTGTCCTCGCCTCCCTGGACGTGTTCGTCCACACCGGCAGCAACGAGACCTTCTGCCAGGCCGTCCAGGAGGCCCTCGCCTCCGGCGTGCCGGTCGCCGCCCCGGCCGCGGGCGGCCCCCTCGACCTGGTCCGGCCGGGGGCCAACGGCCTGCTCTACGCCGGCGGCGACCCGTCGGCGCTGCGCGCGGCCGTCGCCGCCCTCGCCGGGGACCCCGATCGCCGCGCCCGCATGGCCCGGCAGGCCAGGGAGTCGGTCCGCGACCGCGACTGGGCCTCCGTGTGCGAGGAGCTGGTCGGCCACTATCACGGCGTCATGATGGGCGAGCCGGCCTCTCCGGGCCCGGCTGGATTTCGGCGGCGCGCCGCCGTAGGCTCCCCCAATGCGCGATCTAGGTGAGGACCCCCGGCCCGTCCGGGGCGCGGTACGCGAGATCCACTCCCTCGGCGACTCGGCCACCCTGTCCTACTCCCCCGACCTCGACGGCCTGGCCGACCCGGGGGAGATCGTCTGGGCCTGGGTTCCTTACGAGGAGGACCCGTCCCGCGGCAAGGACCGCCCCCTGCTGGTCGTGGGCCGGACCGGGCGCCGGCTCCTCGGCGTGATGCTCTCCAGCAAGGGCGACGACGGGCCCGACTGGGTGGAGCTCGGCGCCTGGGGCCGGGACGAGCGGGTGTCGTACGTACGGCTGGACCGGGTGTTCGTGCTGGACGAGGACGACATCCGGCGCGAGGGCGCGGTGCTCGACGGCGACCGCTTCGCGCGGGTGGCGGCCCGGCTCATGAAGACCTACGGCTGGGACGCCGGCCGGTAGCCCCCGTCACAGCGCGTCAGCCCAGGAAACCCGCCTGGCCGAGCCGGTCGAGATACCGGTCCGTCCACGAACCGCTCGGCGGGCCGGGCGGGGCCCCGGCGAACCTGTGGCCGCCCGTGGCGTAGACGTGCATCTCGGCCGGGTGGCCGGCGGCGTGCCAGGCCGCGTACAGCGCGAGGGGATGAGTTCCATGGCGGTGCCAGCTCTCGGATGAGGATCAGGAGCGGACGGGGGTGACGGTTCCCGCGTCGCCGTCGACGACGACCCGCCGGCCGTCGGCAAGGCGCCCGGTGGCCGCGCCGGTGCCGAGGACGGCCGGGATGCCGTATTCGCGGGCAACGATGGAGCTGTGGCTGAGCGGGCCTCCGACGTCGGTGACCACGGCGGAGGCGAGCGCGAACAGCGAGGTCCACGCGGGGGTGGTGATCCTCGCGACCAGGACGTCACCCGGGCGCATCCGGTCGAACTCGTCGGGGCCGTGGATGATCCGCGCGGGCGCGGTCACCCGTCCCGGGCTGCCGGGCACGCCCTTGACGACGTCGGAGGAGCCGTCGTCGCGGTGCCCGGGCAGGAGCCGGGAGAAGTCGATGCCGAGCAGCTTCGTGCCGCCGTCGGCCGGGAGCGCGTGCGGCGGCGCGATCGCCTTCTGCGCCCGCCACGTGGCCCGCCGCTCCGCCACGACGGCACGCGAGTCGGCCGGGGAGCCCCGCCCGGAGTCCAGCACGCCCACGGCGGTTTCCAGCTCGTCCAGCCGCAGCCAGAACACGTCGTCCTGATCGGCCAGGGCCCCGGCGGCGACGAGGCGGCGGCGAGCTCGACGATGCGCTCCTGCAGGCCGTACGCCGCGACGAAGCGGCAGTAGGCGGCCGTCGTCACGTGGAAGCCCGGGGGCACGGGCAGCCCGGCCCCGGCCAGGCGGGCCGGCGAGGCGCCCTTGCCGCCGGCCCGGTCCAGGTCGGCGCGGTCGTCGTCCAGCGTCAGGACGAGTAAGTCGTCCTTCATGATCCCTCTCCTTCTTCCTCCACGTCTTCTGGGCCCAGCTCGGTGGCGAGCTCGGCGCGTACCTGTCTCAGGCCGCCGACCAGCACCGCCTTGCCCTTCTCGAGGTCTCCGCCGTCCGCGGGGGCCAGAGCGCGATCGAGCAGGTCCGCGAGCGCCTCCAGCAGCTCGTCCGACGTCGGCTGATCGGGGTCCTGCGAGCCCGCCCGGTCGGCCGCGAACGTGCGCCGCAGGGCCGGGGTGAGGGCGTCGAGGATGTACGCCACCGCGCGGGTGTCCACGTCGTGCCGCACGGTGCCCGCCTGCTTCATCACTCGAGGAACTCGCGCATGCCGAAGGTGCGGGGCAGCCGTTCGAAGAGGTTGCCGGGCTTGCGCAGGTACTTGCCGAAGACCTCCGGATCCCGCGCGGCGATGGCGGCGGTCAGGGGGCGCTCCTTCAGCACGCCGCGACGCGGCGGCGGTGGTGGTCGTAGTCACCCGATGAAACGGCGAGCAGGCCGCAGCCGCCGCTCATGCGCGCGGCCCCGCTGACGGGCGAACCTCCGAGCCGATCATGCATGCGGCCCCACTGATGGGCGCGCCGCCGGGCCGATCACGCGCACAAGGGGCACCCGCCTGCTGCGACGCCTTCGGAGGGCGGTGCGCACTGCGGCGCGGTGGGGTTACCTGGTGGAGGCGCGTGCCACCAGATCGGGCTGGAAGATCACCTGGCGGTGCTCGTGGCCGACCGGCCGGTTGGCCTCCTCCAGCAGCATCACGGCCGCCGTGTGGCCGAGCTGCTCGCGCGGCTGCCGGATGGACGACAGCGGCACGGCGGCCGCCGCGGCGAAGTCGATGTCGTCGTACCCGAGGATGGCCAGGTCGTCCGGGACCCGCAGCCCGCGCTGCGTCATCTCCTGCAGCACCCCGATGGCCACCAGGTCGTTGGCGCAGAAGACCGCGGTGGGACGCTCGGACGGCGGCCGGGTGGCGATCTCCTCGCCGGCCAGCCGCCCGGTGGCGATGGTGAGGTCGGGCAGGGGGATGACGGTCAGCCGATCGTCCGGCGAGAGCACGGCGGACAGCCCCTCGTGCCGCTCCCGCACCTGGCGGACGGTGAACGGCCCGCCGGCGAAGGCGATGTGGCGGTGCCCCCGCTCCCGTAGGTGCCGACCGGCCAGCCGCCCGCCGAGCACGTCGTCGACCGCGACCGCGCAGCCGTGGCTGTGCGGGGCCGAGCTGTCGAAGCGCACCACCGGGATGCCGCGCGAGACGAGCCGGCGCAGCCGCTCCTCCTCGGCGCTGTCGTTGACCGGCGTGATCAGCACGCCCAGCGGACGCTGCTCCTCGAACGTCTCCAGCAGCCCCGCCTCGCGGCCGGCGTCCTTGTTGCTGTTGAAAGCAACCCGCAGATTTCCGGACTTATTCGGACAATTCAGGTAATCTCATTTGCTCTCAGGCGTC
>NZ_JBSGFQ010000225.1:0-10248 GCF_053603495.1 Nonomuraea sp. NPDC004186
TACGGGCCGCCGTCCTTCTCGTGGGCGGTGATCTCGTCGTACTCGGCCAGCGACAGCGTCGGCGGCTTCTCGCACCAGACCCACGCGCCGGCGTCGAGCGCGGCTGTCACCGCCTCGCGATGCGCGACCGGCGGCGTTGCGACGACCACGAGATCGGGGCTCGCCGTCGCCAGCATCTCGGTCAGATCGGTGTGGCGGCCCGGGATGTCGTAGGCGTCGGCCAGCTCGTTCGCGCGGGCGGAGTCGACGTCGCACACGGCGACGACCCGTACCGCGTCGCCGGCCGCGGCCAGGGCGGGCAGATGACAGGCTTTCGCGATGCCCCCGGCGCCGACGAGGGCAACACGAACCGGGGACGAAGACGCAGGCATGTGGAACTCCTTTGGACGACCCAAAGAGTGATCGATCACTTTTGCCTGGTTAACCTATTTTCGATCGCCATTCGGGTCAACCCCGGCTGCGTCCGCCCCCGGAGAATGTGACGTGGCTCTCCAGGCCGGCACCGGTCAGGGGTGATGCGGAAAGTGTCAACGAATGAAGGTGGAGCGGCCTCTCGCCCTTGCCGTGCTGCCCCGGCAGATGAGGCGAGGAGCCACGACCAGGCGCGCACGACCCAACGGCTCGGCCGATTCGACCTGCTCGAGCAGCACATTGATGCTGAGCCTGCCGACCTCGCAGAAGTCCTGCCGGACTGTGGTCAAAGAAGGGGCGAAGAACGCCGATTCGGGAATGTCGTCGAAGCCCACCACGCTCACCTGTTCGGGCACCTTTACGCCGGCCTCTGAGAACGCCCGCAGCAGGCCAAGCGCCATCTGGTCGTTGGCCGCGAAGACCGCGGTGACGTCGGAGACGCGGCCGGCCAGGATCTTGCCGGCCAGGTACCCGGATCTGGGGGTCCAGTCGCCTGCCAGCGCTTCGGGGATCGCTCGCCCGGCGGCCGACAACGCGGCTCGCCAGCCTTCGCTCCGTCCTTCGGCTTCCAGCCAGCCGTCTGGCCCGCTGATGTGCCAGACGGTTTCGTGGCCGAGATCGAGCAGGTGAGCCGTCGCCTGCCGGGCACCTTCCACCTGGTCCACGGTGACCACGGATACGTCGCCTTCGTGCCAGCCCCCGACGGCCACCGCGGGCAGGCCGGTGAGCAGGTCGGCGAGGGCCTGCGCCGCCAAGCGCTGCGGCGCGACCAGGATGACACCATCCACTTCCCGCTCGGCCAGGTAGCCGATGGCCTCGTCGACGCCGGCCCGGTCAATGGTGCGGAGGCTCACGATGCTGACGAAACAGCCCGCGTCCCGGGCGGCTCGCTCGATGCCGTAGACGGCGCTGGCAGGGCGGAGCAGTGTGGAGCCGAAACTGACGACGCCGAGCCTGCGTGAGCGCCCGGTGATCAACATCCGGGCGGTCATGTTGCGGCGATAGCCGAGAGCGTTGATAGCTTGCAGGACACGGGCCCGTGTCTCCTCTCGGACTCGGCGATGGCCATTGAGCACGCGCCAGACGGTCTGGTGCGACACGCACGCGAACCTGGCCACATCGGCCATGACCGGCCGGCGCGATCTGGCCTCAGCTGAGCAGGCCCAACTCGGTGGAATCCGGCGCCGGCTGCGGCGAGCGTCATGCACCAGCTCTTGAGCAGGGCGAATCGCTTCATGAGTGGGGTCTCCTACCGTGATCCGGGCCTCACCTCGAGGCCGGCGGCAGGACGACGAGGAGCAGCCCCTGCCCTTCCCCCGGCCAGGAGCCGTGCGACAGCATGGACAGTCCTTTCGCTTCCTGCGTCGAAACCAGGCGGACCTCTGCGAACCACGACTGTTAGCGTTAACATAACCGAGTTATCCTCATGGCCGTGATGGGCGTCACGCTAGGGTGCACGAATGCAGCCTGTCAAGGAACTCGAGGCTCGCTATTTTCGGTGAATGCGCAGTAAGTTTCGCAACCGGTCGCCCTGGGCGTCGCTCTCTCGGATGATCAGGTCGGCGCCTAGTTCCCCTCGGCGTTGCGCCAAGGACTCGCCCTGCGCCGGCTTGACCGGGCCCGACCGACAGAGGCCCATGGCCTGCCTGTCGGTGTCGGCGGGTCGGACAGCCGCGGCAGGCGTTCGGCCTGGGCCAAGCCGGCCTTGACGAGGAAGTCGTCCCAGCCTATGAGTTCCGGACCGTCGGAGGCGTCGGCCATGACGAGAGTGATGCGATCGCCATGGAGGCCCGGGCGGCTCGGCGAGCTGTGCGACGATCAGCGGCCGGGGCGAAGAGGCGTCAGTTGCCGGACGGGCCAACGGCCGGTCCTGGCGGGAACCCGGCCAGAAGATTTCGGCTGCTAACCCTTTCGTTTCGGCAGATTTGCGGGCAGGTTCTTGACGAGTTTCGTGAGTCGCACGTATGGTCCGGCATTAACGATCGAGACTTACTTCGCAACTTTCTGACCCTGCCATCTTCCGGCAAGGGCGCCGCGCTGACGTACGACGAGAAATGTTTGCAAGAAGCCCGCCTACCGCACCATGGTCGCCTCTCGCTCTGAGTTCTCTGGAAGAGACCACCTGTGAACTTCCGTAACGCCACACCGGTCATGCTCGCTGCGGCCACTTCTCCGTGCCGCCGCCTGTGGAGGAGGGCAAATCGTTCCAGTTCTGGTCGCTCGGCATCAACCAGAGAGGGCCCGTCGAGGACGACCAGAAGGCCGATCCGGGAGCGCAGGTGAAGCTCGCCGAAGTGGCGTCCTCGGTCGAGAGGGTGCAGGCGCTGACCATGGCGCCGGTCGGCGGCAAGGTGCCCGGCCCCTGGTGCTCATCCAGGGCGACGACGAGGAAGGCCTGCGCCGACTCCTTGCTCGGGCTCGAACCGTTCCTCGTCGGCCCGGGCAACTCGGCCATCGGCCAGGCGTTCCTGAACGCGATCACCAACGTCGAGCAAGGCAAGGGAGTTTCGGCCAAGGCGCGGGACGTGGCTCTGGCCGGCATCAAGACCGCAGTCGGCAAGTGACGTGACCGCGATGCTCAGCCCGCCCCGGTCGCGGAGTGGAGTGGCGGGTGCGGAAGAGCCTGGCCGAGCGGCTGTCCTCGTACGCCCACCACGCGTCGGCCTTCCTCATTTTCGCGATCTGAGGGTTCGTTCCGCTGCTGCTCACCCTTTTCATTCGTCCGCTGGAACGCAGGGCGGAACACGATCAGCATCTGGCTGCTGTCCACCGTGCTCAAAGAAGGAATGACGCACGTGAACTATGCCTTCGCGCACGTACCGGGCCCTGGCACGGCTCGGATTGTTAACGCTAACACCCGTCGGTTCCCTCGCATCGCCCTCGCGTTCGGAGCATCGCCATGCCTGTATCCGCCAGCGCTCGTTTATCCGGCCTGCGCCGTTCCTTGGTGTCGGGGGGAGCGGTAGCCGTGTTCGTCGGAGCCGTTCTCGTTCCCTCGGGAGGCGTGGCGAACGCCGCCGTCGAGTGGTCGCCACAACCCTCGTACACCTCGACCGACAAAGGCGACGGCACGTACTCCGTGCCGCTGTTGCGCTCCGACGTGCCGGACATCAGCGTGGAGCGCGTTCCGGCCGCCGAGAACGGCGAGGGCCGGGACGCCTACTACATGATCAGTACGACGATGCACCTGAGTCCCGGTGCGCCGATCATGAAGTCCTACGACCTGGTGAACTGGGAGATCGTCAACTACGTCTTCGACCGGGCGAGCATCGGAGACTCCTTCTCGCTGCGCAACGGACAGACGTCGTACGGTCAGGGCCAGTGGGCGTCGTCCCTGCGCTACCACGACGGCATGTTCTACGTCGTCTTCAACACCAACAACCTCGGCGGCGCATACGTCTACCGGACCGACGACATCGAGAACGGCGCCTGGGAGCGCACGGCCCTCGGCCGTGGCCTGCACGACCCGTCGCTCTTCTTCGACCTCGACGGCACCCCGTACATCTTCTACGGCTCCGGTGGCACGAGCGCTGTGCGCCTCAACACCGACCTGACGGCCATCGAACAGGACTACCCGAACATCTTCCGCGCGAGCGACTACGCCGGGAAACCGTTCATCGGGGGTCTGTTCGAGGGCGCCCAGTTCTACCACATCGACGGCTACTACTACGCGGTCATCATCACCTGGCCGTCCGGGCAGGGGCGCCAAGTCGTCATGCTTCGCTCCAAGGAGCTGCTCGGCCGTTACACCTCGGCGGGCGGCGTCAACACCTATGAGGCCCGCGGGGTGCTCAACTCGAACGGCTTCGCCCAGGGCAGCCTCGTACCCATCTCGCGCGAGGGCGGCGGGACCGACTGGTACGGCATGTTCTTCCGGGACACGTTCCCGATCGGCCGCATCCCGGCTCTCATCCCCGCCACCTGGCAGGACGGATGGCCGACCTTCGGCGACCACGGAGTCGTGAAGGTGGACGACGTGTTCGACAAGCCGATCAAGCTCGGCCCGGAGCGGGAGGCGTTCGAACGCCAGAAGAGCATCGTCGCCTCGGACGACTTCGTCAACGACGCGCCGCACAAGGCGTACATGGACGAGGAGTGGACGATTCCGCGCCCGCCCGATTACGACGAGACGCTCATCGGCGTCGAACTGCTGGACAATCCGGGGTTCGAGTCCGCGGCGGTCGCGCCATGGGGTGCACGGTACGGTGCGACGCTCAGCCGGGACACAGCCGATGCCGCTTCCGGGGCGGCGGCTCTCAAGGTGAGCGATCGCGCCCTCAACGGCTCCGGCCCGAACCAGGCGCTCAACGGGAAGATGCAGCACGGTGTGACCTACACCGTGTCAGCGAAGATCAAATACGCGTCGGGCCCGGACACCATCCGGTTCAACCTTGCCGCGGACTGGGGTGCGGGCGTTCAGGTGATGGCGTCCGGAAACGTGCCCGCCGGGCAGTGGACGACGGTGTCCGGACAGTACACCGTGCCGGCGACGGCGAACCTGGACACTTTCACCTTCGCGGTGGAGACACCGTGGGCCAATCCACAACCGCCCTCGTCGGGCGTGGAGTATCTGATCGACGACGTCTCGGTCGTCGGGCAGCCGGTGACGGCCGAGTACCCGGCCGAGGAAGAGATCGCGTCCAACGGGTCGCGACTGGACATGGTGTGGCAGTGGAACCATGCTCCCGACAACCGGTACTGGTCGCTCACCGACCGCGACGGATGGCTGCGGCTGACGAACGGCAAAGTCGTCACCGGTAAATACGTTTACACGAAGCTCTCCAACCGGGCCGAGCTGGCCTGGTTCGAGGAGGCGCGGAACACGCTGTCGCAGCGTACGTTCGGACCGCGGCAGTCAGTTGAAACCAAGATGGACATCTCCGGCATGAAGAACGGTGACGTCGCCGGCCTGGCCGCCTACAACCGCGGCTTCTCGTACGTGGCGGTCAGGCGCGCGGGCGGCGTCAACACGCTGGGCGTCGTCAACCGCGTGCAGCCGTTCGCGGTCGACCTCGACCAGGCCACGCTCGAAAGCTTCCTGCCCGGCACCACGGTGCCGCTGGGCAAGGCGACCAAGGTGCACGTAAAGGCGGATCTCGACTTCGCCTCGCCGGCCGGGCAGTTGTGGACGACCTTCTACTACAGCCTCGACGGGCGGACGTGGACCCAACTCGGGGACCGCGTGGGCCCGCAAACCCTGGACGGCAGCCTCGCCCAGTTCATGGGACACCGCGTCGGCCTGTTCAACTACGCCACTCAAGAAAAGGGAGGGCACGTCGACTTCGACCACTATCTGCTCAGCGACACCCTGACCGCGCAGAACCTGCCGCTCGACACGAGCGACCTCGACGGGGCCATCGCGTACGCCAGGACGCTCGACAAACGCGACTACCCGAAGGACGCCTGGGCTGCGATGCGAGCCGCGCTCGCCAAGGCGAAGAAGGCGCGAGCCGGGAAGTTCGGCACGCAGAACCAGATCGACGCGCCGGAGCGGGCGCTCAGCTACCAGCTGGCCCGGCTCGGCACGTTGAAGCCAGCCACTCCGTCGCCGGATGTGTCCGCGGTGGCGGAGACCTGGTGTGCGGGTGGCACGGTGATGGTGACGGTGCAGGTGACGAACAACGAGAAGGTGCATGTGTCGGCGTCGGCGGAGTCGGCGTACGGGACGAGGCCGATCGGGACGATTCCGGCCGGCAAGCCGGCCGCTTCTTGAGGCCCGACCGGGTCACGTCACAACTTCCCAACAGCACATCAGAGATCAAGGAGGAAGACCACGTGGAACAGCGCTTACGACGGTTGATCCGGCGACGGGCCGTCGCGATCGGGGCCGCCGGCACCATGCTGGCCGCCGGGTTCGTCGTCTCGGCTGCCCCGGTCCAAGCCGCCGCCTCCAACCTCATCGCGAACGGTGGATTCGAGGACGGCCTCGTCGGCTGGTTCGCCAATAACGGCAACGCCTCCGGCGGTGCCACGCTGTCGCCCACGACCGACGCCCACTCCGGCTCGGGCGCCGTGCTGGTCACCGGCCGGAAGACGACCGGCTCCGGCCCGATGCAAGACCTTTCCGGCAAGGTGCAAGCCGGAAAGACCTACGCGGTCACGGCACGGGTGAAATACGAGAACCCCAACAGTCCAGCGACCAAGCAGTTCTTCGTCACCATGCACTATGGCGGTTCGACCAACACGAACCTCGGCACGGTGACGACACCGCGCGGACAATGGGGGCTCATTCAGGGCACCTTCACGATCCCCGCGGCGCAGAACGTCACCACCGCGAGGATCTTCGTGGAGACGCCGTGGACGTCGGCGCCGGCTCCGGACACGGACCTCATGGACTTCAAAGTCGATGACGTGACGCTCCAGGAGTTCGTGCCATCGACGACCATCGAGGTACTGGGCAAGAACCCCGGCGAGGGCAACCCGCTCATTTCCCACAAGTTCGGGGCGGACGGCAACGCCTTCGTCCACGACGGCCGCGTGTACCTCTACATGACCAACGACACGCAGATGTACAGGCCCGGCCCTGACGGGACCTCCCCGACGAACACCTACGGCGGCATCAACACGATCACCGTCATCTCCTCCGACGACCTCGTCAACTGGGTGGACCACGGCGAGATCCCGGTCGCCGGCCCGAACGGGATCGCCCGCTACGCTACCCAGTCGTGGGCCCCCGCCGTGGAGAGCAAGGTCATCGACGGTAAGGAGAAGTTCTTCCTCTACTTCGCCAACAGCGGCGGCGCCACGGGCGTCCTCGTCGGTGACTCGCCGCTCGGCCCGTGGCGCGACGAGCGTGGCAGCCTGCTGATCACGAGCGCGACACCGGGTGCGTCGAACGGCCGGAACTGGCTCTTCGACCCGGGTGTGTTCATCGACGACGACGGCAAGGGCTACCTCTACTTCGGCGGCGGTGGCGATGACAAGTCGGGCAGCTACGAGAACACGAACCACCCCAAGTCCACTCGGGTGATCAAGCTCGGTGATGACATGATCAGCACGTCCGGCTCGGCGGAGGTCATCGACGCACCGCTGGTGTTCGAGGCGGGTCACGTGTTCAAACGCGCGGGCAAGTACTACTACTCGTACTCCTCGAACTTCGGCTTCTCGGGACCGGTGGACCCGAACGGGCCTCCGACCGGGGCTATCGCGTACCTCATGGCCGACAGCCCCATGGGGCCCTGGACGCCAGAGAAGTACGCGGGGGTGATCTTCCGCAATCCCGGCACCTACTTCGGCGTGGGCGGCAACAACCACCAGTCGGTGTTCAAGCTCGGCGGCGACTACTACTTCACCTATCACGCCCAGACGCTCAACCGCCGTATCACGGGCGGCGCCACCCAGGGCTTCCGCAGCCCGCACATCGCCAAACTCGCCTTCAACGATGACGGGACGATCAGGGAGGTCATCGGCACCTACGACGGCGCCGACCAGTTGCGTAAGCTCAACCCGTACCGGGTGATCGAGGCCGAGACGATCGCTTGGCAGCAGGGCATCGCGACGAAGAAGATCGACGGCACCTCGGCGGAGTTCGGCGCGACGGCGCCGAACCTCGTGCTGCACGACATCGACAACGGCGACTGGACCTCGCTCGCATCGGTCGACTTCGGTGAGCACGGCGCTGCCCGCCTGACCGCGAAGGTGCTCCCACTCGCAGCAGGTGGAAAGATCCAGCTCCGTCTGGACGCCCGCGACGCGCCCGTGGCCGCGACCATTCCCGTCGACGCACCCGCCGGAGAGTGGACGGCGGTGAGCGCTGAGCTCGACGGCGTCTCCGGAGTGCACGATGTGTACTTCACCTACGCCGGGCCCGACGGCGCCGACCTCTTCGAGATCGACTCCTGGGCCTTCGCGACTGCTGAGCCGCCGCTGAAGGTGTCCGCCGCGGCGGACACCCGATGCGTCGGACGCAAGGTGCTGCTGACGGTACGTGTCACGAACAACGAAAAGGCCCACGTTCGGGCGTCGGCGGAGTCGGCGTACGGGACGAGGCCGATCGGGACGATCCCGGCCGGCAAGCAGAAGTCCCGCTCGTTCCCGACCCGTGCGGGGAGCGTGCCGGCCGGCGAAGTGACCGTGACGGCGACCGCGCGAGTGCATGGCAAGCTGGTGTCGGCGTCGCTGGTCGGGCGGTACGCCGCCCGCAGCTGCCGCTGGTGAAGAGGCGGCCCGGCCTGCCGGGCCGCCTCTTGGCTGACTGGGCGCCCAGCCGCACCGAATCCTCGCCCAGTACAGGCTTTGCGGAAGGCTGACAGCGGCTGACTGCACGTGAGGTGGGCTTGGGCGGCCTTGAGGAAGGGCGCGAGAAGGCGGTCGTCCTCGCCTGCTCGCGTGGCAAGGACGACCTGGCTCGGCTCCATGCCGTCCAGAGGACGTTGGTAACGTCGAGGTGGAGGTTCTCGGCGCGCAGTCCGGCCGAGACGACGGCCACGCTGCCCGGCGGCGATGAGTTCGAACTTCTCCTCAGGAGCTTCGACGAGCGCCCCGTCGGGCGCGGGGTTGCCGTCTGGCCGCGGGTCGATCCGCCAGTAGGCGTTCCCGGTCACTGCCACGTCCACCCCGGTGCTCGAGCAGCGCGGCGCGCGGTTCGTTCCAGGCCGGCTGCACGACGCGTACGCCGGCGTCGGGATGCCGGTGGCGCACCGCGGGCACGGCGGGCACGTTCAGGGCGGGCAGGAAGATCTCGCCCGCACCGGAGAGGGTGGAGAGGACGAGAAGTGCCGCCGCCGCGATGCGGCGAACAGAGATCGGCGATGTGGCGTGGCGCAGCTGCTCTTTGGCAGGTCATTGGAAAGAGGCGTCGTCGATGTAGAGGCCGTCGGTGCCGGTGGCCGTCTCGACGTGGAAGGAGGCGTTGGTCAGCGTTCCGTCCAGGAGACAGTCGTTGTGCCGGTGAGCTGGGTCCAGCTGTTCGTGTCGGCCGTTTGCGCCGAGGTCAACTGGTGGTAGCTCGTTGTGCCGTTGGCTGTGACGGCGAGGGTCGCCTTCGCGCTGAGGGTTCCGCTCTGCGACCGCACCCAGACGCTCGTGGTGTAGCTCTTGCCGTTGGTGAGCTGTGCGGTCACGTTCTGGTTGGGGCCGTTCCAGGCTGCGGTACGCCCGGAGTTGAGCAGGGAACGGCTGCCTGCGGGCGCGACGTCGGTGGACAGGGTGCCGCCGGGAGGCGGTCCAGCCCGTGGTGCCCTTGTCCATGGTGCCGTTGGTCAGCAGGTTCCCGCCGCCGTTGCCGCTCGGCGTGACCTGCCGCCAGTTGAGGTTGAGCAGGTAGCCGCTGTCGCCGGCGAACCGGAGGTAGAGGTCACGGGTGCCGGTCGCGCCGGACACCGGGCAGGTGACCGAGGTCCAGGTCTGCCAGCCGCCGGTGCCGGTGACGGCGCAGGTGCCCACGAGGGTGCCGGTGACGCTGCCGAGCCGCAGTTCGATCCGGCCGCCGCTGGTGCCCGAGGCCACGCGGGCGGTGAAGGAGGAGGCTCCGTTGCCGAAGGCGACACCCTTGACCTTGATGTAGTCGCCGTTCTCGATGAAGCCCACGTTCACGCGGATTCGGTTCGGCGGCGCTGGACGTTCAAGCGTCGTAGCCAGGGTCGGTCTCCCACCCGTGCCACCATCTGGACCTTGGTGCTTCGTCTGGCTCGGGAGAATCCGCTGTGGGGTTACCGGCGGATCGCCGGGGAACTCGCTGCCCTGGGCTACCGGGTGGGGGCTTCCACTGTGTGGATGATCTTGAGGAAGGCCGGCGTTGACCCGGCGCCGCGGCGCGCGGGACCAACCTGGGGTGAGTTCCTGTGTGCTCAAGCTGAGGGGATCTTGGCGTCACCATGCTGTTCAAACGCCTGTATT
>NZ_JBSGFQ010000226.1:0-9957 GCF_053603495.1 Nonomuraea sp. NPDC004186
ACCCACTGGGCCCACCACGCCCGCCAACCCGTCCAATTCGCCAACACCATCACCCACCTCCACCACACCGGCGTCACCACCTACCTCGAAATCGGCCCCGACACCACCCTCACCGCCATCGCCCCCCACAACCTCCCCACCACCCACACCACCACCCACTTCACCCCCACCCTCCGCAAAAACCACCCCGAAACCCACACTCTCCTCACAGCCATCGCCACCACCCACACCCACAACACCAACACCACCCCCAACTGGACCACCCTCATCCCCCACGCCACCACCACCGACCTGCCCACCTACCCCTTCCAACACCACCACTACTGGCTCGAAGCGCCCTCGACCGTCACGAACGTCGACGGGCTGGGCCAGGCCCCCGCGGACCACCCCCTGCTGGGCGCCGCGGTGGAGCTGCCCGATCAGGGCGGAGTGGTCCTGACGGGGCGGATCTCGGTCGCCGCGCACCCGTGGCTGGCCGACCACGCGGTGGGGGAGAAGGTCGTGTTCCCCGGCACCGGGTTCGTGGAGCTGGTGGTGCGCGGGGCCGACGAGGTCGGTTGCTCGGTAGTGGAAGAGCTGACGATCGAGACGCCGCTGGTGATCGAACGGGACGAGTCGATCCTGATCCAGGTGGCCGTGGCCGCCGCCGACGAGGACGGCCGGCGCGAGGCGACGGTCTACGCCCGCAGCGGTACGCGGCCATGGACACGTCATGCCGCCGGGATCGTGGCCACGGCGGACAGCGGCGACGCGGCGGGCTTCGACTGGAGCCAGTGGCCGCCGGCAGGAGCGCAGGCGGTGGACGTGTCGAACCACTACGAGACGCTGTCCGCCGCAGGGTACGGGTACGGACCGGCGTTCCAGGGACTCAAGCGAGCCTGGGAGCACGACGGAGAGGTGTTCGCCGAGGTGGAACTCGGCGAGCGGGAGGCCGCCGAGGCCGGCCGCTACGGCATCCACCCGGCGCTGCTGGACGCGGCCCTGCACGCCATCGGCGTGGCCGAGCGGCTCTCCGACGACTCGAAGATCACGCTGCCCTTCGCCTGGACCGACGTGCGGCTGCACGCCTCCGCCGCCAGTCACCTGCGCGTACGCCTGCGCCGCGCCGACGACGGCGCGGTGACCCTGGAGACGGGCGACTCCGCGGGACAGGCCGTGGCCTCCATCGGCTCGCTGATCCTGCGGGAGCTCGCTGACCAGAAGCTGACCGCGACCGCGTCCTCGTCGTCGCTGCTGCGCATGGACTGGGTGCCGCCGGCGAACGATCTCGCGGACGCCCCGGTGGGCGACGTGGCGGTGGTGGGCGAGCGGTGGCCCGCTCTGGCGGCGGCGATCGAGTCCGCCGGCGGTGGTGTCGAGGAGTACGCGGACGCGGCGGCGTTGGGTGACGCGGTCGCGTCCGGGCAGGCTCTTCCCGCCGCCGTGGTCATGCGCATGCAGGCGGCTGCCGGGCAGGACACGCTTCCGGAGGCGCTGCGGTCGGAGCTGGACCGGGTCGTGGGTGTGCTGCGCGATTGGCTGGCCGATGAGCGGCTGGCCGAGACCCGGCTGGTGCTGGTGACCACGGGTGCGGTGACGACCGGAACGGAGGCCGGCAGCGCCGGCGGTGGTGCTCTGGTCGAGGCGGCGGTGTCGGGTCTCGTGCGCTCGGCGCAGGCCGAGAGCCCCGGCCGGATCCTCCTGGTGGACGTCGACGATGCGGCCGATTCGCTCACCGCGCTGGCCTCCCTCCTGAGCGTGGAGGACGAGCCGCAGCTGGTGGTACGCGCCGGTCGGGTGCTGGTGCCCCGTCTCACCCAGGCGAACACCTCCGGCGAGCTCCCGACGCCCGACGGACCCGACGGCTGGCGGCTGGACAGCCCCGCCAAGGGCTCCATCGACGGGCTGACCTTGATGTCGGCCCCGGAAGCCGGCCGGGAGCTGGCCGCCGGTGAGGTGCGCGTGGACGTCCGCGCGGCCGGCCTGAACTTCCGCGACGTGCTCAACTCCTTGGGCATGTACCCGGGTGAGGCCGGGGCGATGGGCGTCGAGTTCGCCGGCGTCATCGCCGAGGTCGGGCCCGGGGTGGACGGGCTGAACGTCGGCGACCGGGTGATGGGCATGGGCGAGGGGACGTTCGGTCCCCGCGTGGTGGCTGATCACCGGATGATGGCGAGGATGCCGCAGGGGTGGAGTTTCGCCCGCGCGGCGTCGGTCCCGGGAGCGTTCGCGACCGCCTGGTACGGGCTGGTCGACCTGGCCGGGCTCAGCCGTGGGGAGCGGGTGCTGATCCACTCCGGTGCAGGTGGGGTCGGCATGGCG
Organism: Nonomuraea sp. NPDC004186; assembly: GCF_053603495.1. NCBI lineage: Bacteria > Bacillati > Actinomycetota > Actinomycetes > Streptosporangiales > Streptosporangiaceae > Nonomuraea > Nonomuraea sp. NPDC004186. The sequence continues at coordinate 2,302 of NZ_JBSGFQ010000226.1, forward strand.
GCCATCCAGATCGCCCGGCACTTGGGGGCGGAGGTGTTCGCCACCGCCTCACCCGCCAAGCAACACCTGCTGCGCGCACTGGGCGTGGCCGACGACCACATCGCCTCCTCCCGCGACCTCGACTTCGCCGACGCTTTCACCACGGTCACCGGAGGTGAAGGGGTGGATGTCGTGCTCAACTCGCTGGCCGGGCCGTTCACCGACGCCTCCCTCAACCTGCTCGCCCCCGGCGGGCGGTTCGTCGAGATGGGCAAGACCGACCTGCGTGACCCGGCGGACGTCGAGAACAACGGAATCCGGTACCGCAGCTTCGACCTGATGGACGCCGGGCACGAGCGGATCGGGCAGATGCTGGCCGAGCTGCTGGACCTGTTCGCGGGTCAGGAGCTGGCGGGTCTGCCGGTGCGGTGCTGGCCGGTCCGGCAGGCCCGCCAGGCGTTCCGGCACATGGCCCAGGCCCGCCACACCGGCAAGATCGTCCTGACCATGCCCCGCGCACTGGATCCGGACGGCACGGTGCTGATCACGGGCGGCACGGGCGGTCTGGGCGCGATCCTGGCCCGCCACCTGGTCACCGAGCACCAGGTCGGGCATCTGCTGCTGGCCTCCCGCCGAGGAGACCAGGCCCCCGACGCCGACCAGCTCCGCACCGACCTGGAAGCAGCCGGCGCAACGGTCGAGATCACCGCGTGCGATCTGTCCGACCCCGAGCAGGTCACCGCGCTCCTCGACCGCGTCCACAACGGACATCCCCTGACGGCGGTCTTCCACGCCGCCGGAGTGGTGGACGACGGCGTGATCGGCTCGCTCACCCCGGACAAGATCGACCGGGTACTGCGGCCCAAGGCCGACGCCGCCTGGCACCTGCACCAAGCGACCCACCACCTCGACCTGGCCGCGTTCGTCCTCTACTCCTCCTCGGCCGCGACCCTCGACAGTGCCGGACAGGGCAACTACTCCGCCGCCAACGCCTTCCTCGACGCGCTCGCCATCCACCGCCACGCCACCGGCCTGCCAGCCCAGTCCCTCGCGTGGGGGGTGTGGGCGCCGGAAACGGGTGGTATGACGCGCCGGCTGGGCGACATCGACCTGGAGCGGCTGTCCCGTTCGGGGTTCACCGCGATGGGCGCCGCCGAAGGCATGCAATTGCTGGACGCCGCCCTGACCATGGCGGAGCCCTTCCTCGTACCGCTGCCCATGGACGCCCGTGCTCTCGGCGCCCGCGAGGACGGCATCCCCGCCGTCCTGCGCGGCCTGGCGCGCACCCCCGCACGCCGTACCGCCCAGAGCGCGCAACCCGCCTCGGACGGCGAGTCGGCGCTGCAGCAGCGCCTGGCCGGGCTGCCTCCGGCCGAGCAGGAGCGCATGCTGGTCTCGCTGGTACGTACGGAGGCCGCCGGCGTGCTGGGACACGCCTCCGAAGAGCACGTGGATCCGGACAGGAGCTTCAGCGAACTCGGATTCGACTCCCTGACGTCGGTGGAGCTGCGTAACCGGCTCGGCAAGGCCACCGGACTCCGGCTGCCGGCGACGCTGATCTTCGACTACCCCAACGCGGTCGCCATCGCCGAGTACATGGGCAGCCAGCTCCTGCCGAAGAAGGAACCGGCCGAGTCGCAGGTACTGCAGAGCCTGGACGAGCTGGGCCGGCTGCTGGGCAAGATCGCCATCGATGTCGAGGCGCGGTCCGAGATCACCGTTCGCCTGCAGAAGCTCATGGACGAGTGGCGCGGCGACCGATCCGGAACGGACGAGGAGAGCAAGGTGCGCACGGCGAGCGCCGACGAGCTCTTCTCGCTGATCGACCAGGGCCTCTAGGTCCCCCAGGAAACGCAAACTCGAAACCCCTCAGGGAAGGCGGGACGGCATGGCTGACGAAGAGAGGCTCCTCGCGTACCTGCGGCGAGTGACCGAGGATCTCCAGCAGGCCAACCGACGTTTGCGTGAGGTCGAGGAGAAGGAGCGCGAGCCGATCGCGATCGTGGCGATGAGCTGCCGCTACCCCGGTGGGGTGAACTCGCCGGAGGACCTGTGGAAGCTGCTGCTGGAGCGCGAGCAGGGGATCGTCCCGTTCCCGAAGGACCGGGGCTGGGACCTGGAAGCGCTGTACGACCCCGACCCGGACAGCAGCGGGACGACTTACGCGCGCTCGGGCGGGTTCGTCGAAGGGGCGGACGAGTTCGACCCCGCGTTCTTCGGGATCAGCCCGCGTGAGGCCGTGGCGATGGACCCGCAGCAGCGGCTGGTGCTGGAGGTCTCGTGGGAGGCCCTGGAGCGGGCCGGCCTCCATCCGGCTTCGTTGCGCGGCACCTCCGCGGGCGTCTTCATCGGCGCCTTCGCCAACGACTACGAGGTGGGCCGAGGCCCCCTGCCCGAGGGCAGCGAGGGTTACCTGGGAACGGGCAACTCAAGCTCCGTCATCTCCGGCCGGGTCGCGTACACGCTGGGCCTGGAGGGGCCGGCCGTCACGGTGGACACCGCCTGCTCCTCCTCGCTCGTCGCCATCCACATGGCCTGCCAGTCGCTGCGCGCCGGAGAGAGCACGCTCGCGCTCGCGGGCGGCGTGACGATCATGGCCACGCCGGAGCTCCTCGTGGACTTCAGCCACCAGCGCGGCCTGGCGCGGGACGACCGCTGCAAGGCGTTCTCCGATGAGGCCGACGGCACCGTCCTGTCCGAGGGTGTCGGTGTGCTGGTGCTGGAGCGGTTGTCGGACGCGGTGGCCGCTGGTCATCGGGTGTTGGGGGTGATCCGTGGGTCGGCGGTCAATCAGGACGGGGCCAGTAATGGTTTGACGGCTCCGAACGGTCCTTCGCAGGAGCGGGTGATCCGTCAGGCGCTGGCCAATGCGGGGTTGTCGGGTGCTGAGGTGGACGCGGTCGAGGCGCATGGCACGGGGACCGCGCTCGGTGACCCCATCGAGGCGCAGGCGTTGCTGGCGACGTATGGGCGGGATCGGGGTGCGGCCGAGCCGTTGTGGCTTGGGTCGGTGAAGTCGAACATCGGGCACACGCAGGCTGCTGCGGGGGTGGCCGGTGTGATCAAGATGGTGCTGGCGATGCGGCACGGTCTGTTGCCGCAGACCCTGTACGTGTCCACGCCCACGACTCATGTCGACTGGGAGCAGGGTCAGGTTCGGCTGCTGGAGCAGGCGCGGGAGTGGCCGGAGCCGGACGGCCGGCCGCGGCGGGCGGGTGTGTCGTCGTTCGGCGTGAGCGGGACGAACTCGCACGTGATCGTGGAGCAGGCTCCCGAACCGGAGCCGCAGGAGGAGGAGTCTGGGAGCGCTCCTGTCATCTCCGGTGTGGTGCCGTGGGTGGTGTCGGGACGCGGTGAGGAGGCGTTGCGCGCTCAGGCGTCCCGGCTGGCCGAGTACGTGGTGGCACGGCCGGAGTTGCCGGTTGGCGAGGTCGGGCTGTCGCTGGTACGCACGCGGCCGGTGTTCGAGGACCGTGCCGTCGTCATGGGCGCCGACCGGGAGGAGCTGCTGGGCGGGCTGCAGTCGCTGGCGGCGGGGGAGCCCGGTGCCGGGGTGGTGGCCGGTTCGGTGTCGGGTACGGCGTCGGGTCGTCGGGATGCGGTGCTGGTGTTCCCGGGGCAGGGGGCGCAGTGGGCCGGGATGGGGGTGGAGCTGGCGCAGGCGTCGCCGGTGTTCGCCGCCCGGTTGGAAAAGTGTTTCGCCGAGATCCGGCGGTGGGTGGACTGGGACCCGGCCCAGGTCCTGGCCGACGCCGATGGGGCGGGGCTGGACTCGATCGAGAGACTGCAGCCGGTCGCCTTCGCGGTCGGAATCGCGCTTGCTGAGCTGTGGGAGTCCATCGGCGTCCGCCCGACGGCGGTAGTGGGCCACTCGCAAGGTGAGGTGGCGGCAGCCTGCGTGGCCGGGGTGTTGTCGCTGGCCGACGCCGTGCGGGTGGTGGTGTTGCGCAGCCGGCTGTTCGCCGCCGAGCTGTGGGGACGCGGCGCGATCGCCGCCGTGGGGCTGCCCGCTGAGGTGGTGCGGGAGCGTGTGGGCGAGGGGTTGGAGGTGAGCGCGGACAACGGGCCTGCCTCCTGCGCGGTGGCCGGACCGACCCAGGCGCTGGAAGAGCTTGTCGAGCGTCTGCGCGGTGAAGGGGTACGGGCGCGAGTGATCGCGACCACGGTGGCCTCGCATTCGCAGATGGTCGAGCCGTTGCGCGAGCAGCTGCTGGAGATGCTGGGCCGCATCGAGCCCGCGCCCGGCCGGGTGCCGGTGTATTCGACGGTGACGGGCGGGGTGCTGGCGGGCTCGGAGCTGGGGGCGGAGTACTGGTTCGCCAACGCGCGCCGGCCGGTGGACTTCCAGGGCGCGGTGCGAGCGTTGCTGGCCGATGGCCGCACCGCGTTCATCGAGGTGAGCCCGCATCCGGTGCTGACAATGGCGGTGCAGGACATCCTGGACGCCACCGGCACATCGGGCGTTGCGGTGGGATCGCTGCGTCGTGGCGAGGGCGGCCCCGACCGGTTCCTCCGCTCAGCGGCCGAGGCGTTCACCGCCGGTGTCGCCGTGGACTGGGAACGGCTCCTCACCGTGACCGGCGCAGGCACCGAGCTGCCCACGTATGCGTTCCAGCACCGGCGTTACTGGCTGGAGCCCGCCACGACCGGTGTGTCGGACGCGAGCGGTCTGGGCCAGGCCCGCGTGGAGCACCCGCTGCTGGGTGCGGCGGTGGAGCTGCCCGATCACGGCGGGCTGGTGCTGACCGGCCGGATCTCCACCGCCACGCATCCCTGGCTGGCCGATCACGGGGTAGGGGAGACGCTGCTGTTCCCCGGCACCGGGTTCGTGGAGCTGGCCGTGCGGGCGGGCGACGAGGTCGGCTGCCCGGTGGTGGAGGAGCTGACGCTTGAAGCGCCGCTGGTGATCGAGGGCGACGAGGCGGTCCAGCTCCAGGTGGCGGTGTCCGCCGCAGGAGAGGACGGCCGCCGTGAACTGGCGATCCACGCCCGCACCGGCCGGCGGCCTTGGACACGCCACGCCACTGGAACCCTCACCGAGACGACCGGCACCGCAGGCGCTGTCGATGGGCAGTGGCCGCCCGCGGGGGCGCAGGCGGTGGACGTGTCCGGCCACTACGAGGCACTCGCCGGTTCCGGATACGGGTACGGTCCGGCCTTCCAAGGACTCAAGCGGGCCTGGATCCGCGACAATGAGGTGTTCGCCGAGGTGGAGCTCGACGAGCGGGAGGCCGCCGAAGCCGACCAGTACGGCATCCATCCGGCTCTCTTGGACGCCGCCCTCCATGCCACGGGCCTGATCGAGCAGGCTGAGGGCGTCGTGCTGCCGTTCGCCTGGAACGGGGTGGAGCTCCTGGCTTCGGGCGCCCAGCAGGTGCGCGTTCACGTCCTTCCGACCGAGAGCGGCGCTTCCAGCATCCGGATCGCCGACGCCACCGGCGTCCCGGTCGCGGTCGTCACGAGTTTGATCACGCGTCCGCTGCCCGCCGGTGGACTGTCGTCGCGTACCCAGCCCGGGCACGACGCGCTCCACCACCTGCAGTGGGTGATACCGCCAAGCTGGAACCCACCCCATGCCCGAGGGCCGATAGCCGTCATGGAGACGGACGGCAGAGTGACCGAAGCCCTGCGCGGCGGCGACCTGGAGGTGCGCTCATACACCGATCTCCACGCGGCAGCGGAGGCCGACGGCATCACGACCCTGGTCATTCCTTGCCCGATTCCGCAGGCAGACGACCGGGAACCGCTGGAGGGCCTGCGGTCGGAGCTGGACCGGGTCGTGGGAGTGCTGCGCGATTGGCTGGCCGACGATCGGCTGGCCGAGACCCGGCTGGTGCTGGTGACCACGGGTGCCGTGACGACCGGTACCGAGGCTGGCAGCGCCGGTGATGGTGCTCTGGTCGAGGCTGCGGTGTCGGGCCTGGTGCGTTCGGCGCAGGCGGAGAACCCAGGCCGGATCGTCCTCGTGGACGTCGATCGCGCGGCCGATTCGCTCACCGCGCTGGCTTCGTTGCTGGGCGTGGAGGACGAGCCGCAGCTGGCGGTGCGGGCCGGTCGGGTACTGGTGCCCCGTCTGGCCCGGGCGGACACGTCCGGCGATCTCGCGACGCCCGAGGGGCCGGAAGCCTGGCGGCTGGACAGCCCCGTCAAGGGCTCCATCGACGGGCTGAACCTGATTCCGGCCCCTGAGGCCGATCAGGAGCTGGCCGCCGGTGAAGTCCGCGTGGACGTCCGCGCGGCCGGCCTGAACTTCCGCGACGTGGTCGTGACACTGGGCATGGTGCCCGAACAGGGCGGGCTCATCGGTGGTGAGTTCGCCGGGATCGTCTCCGAGGTCGGGCCCGGCGTGGAAGGGCTGCGGGTCGGCGATCAGGTGATGGGCCTGGGCGAAGGGACCTTCGGTCCGCGTGTCGTGGCTGATCGCCGGATGATGGCGCGGATGCCGCAGGGATGGAGTTTCGCCCGCGCGGCCTCCGTCCCGGGAGCGTTCGCCACCGCCTGGTACGGACTCGTCGACCTGGCCGGGCTCAGCCGTGGGGAGCGGGTGCTGATCCACTCCGGCGTCGGCGGGGTCGGCATGGCCGCCATCCAGATCGCCCGGCACCTGGGTGCGGAGGTCTTCGCCACCGCCTCACCTGCCAAGCAGCACCTGCTGCGGGCGCTGGGCGTGCCTGAGGGCCACATCGCTTCCTCGCGCGACCTGGACTTCGCCGACGCCTTCGCCGCAGCCACCGGAGGCGAAGGGATGGATGTGGTGCTCAACTCGCTGGCAGGCCCGTTCACCGACGCCTCCCTCGACCTCCTCACCCCTGGCGGGCGGTTCGTCGAGATGGGCAAGACCGACCGGCGCGATCCGGCCGACGTCGCGAACACCCACCCCCACGTCCGTTACCGCAGCTTCGACCTCATGGATGCCGGGCACGAGCGGATCGGCCAGATGCTCGCCGAGCTGCTGGACCTGTTCGCCTCCCAGGAACTTGCCGGTCTGCCGGTGCGGTGCTGGCCGGTGCAGCAGGCCCGCCAAGCATTCCGGCACATGGCCCAGGCCCGCCACACCGGCAAGATCATCCTCACCATGCCGCGTAACCTGGACCCCGACGGCACCGTACTGATCACCGGCGGCACCGGCGGCCTGGGCGTCATCCTCGCCCGCCACCTGGCCACCGAGCACCAGACCAAGCATCTGCTGCTGGCCTCCCGCCGAGGAGACCAAGCCCCCGACGCCGACCAACTCCGCACCGACCTGGAAGCAGCCGGCGCAACCGTCGACATCACGGCGTGCGATCTGTCCGACCCCGAGCAGGTCAACGCACTCCTTGACCGGGTACCCGCCGAGCACCCCCTGACAGCGGTCTTCCACACGGCCGGGGTGCTGGATGACGGTGTGGTCACCTCGCTCACCCCCGACAAGATCGACCGGGTACTGCGGCCGAAGGCGGACGCCGCCTGGCACCTGCACCAGGCCACCCAACAACTGGACCTGGCCGCCTTCGTCCTCTACTCCTCCTCGGCCGCCACCCTCGACAGCGCCGGACAGGGCAACTACTCCGCCGCCAACGCCTTCCTGGACGCCCTCGCCATCCACCGCCACACCACCGGCCTACCCGCCCAAGCCCTCGCCTGGGGACTCTGGCACCAACCCAGCGGCATGAGCGCCCACCTCACCACCACCGACAT
>NZ_JBSGFQ010000227.1:0-9859 GCF_053603495.1 Nonomuraea sp. NPDC004186
GCGCCGTTGCCCAGGGTGGGCTTCGTGACGGGCTTCTCGCCGTCCACGGTGAGAGCCGCGACCTTCCACTCCGCCCCGGGGAACGGGCTCATGAAGTGCGTCAGCAGGTCCACCGCGTAGTCCGGCACCTGGCCCCCCGGATCCAGCAGCGACACCATCTGGGGCCCGTCGGCGCCACGCAGCGTGATGGAGCTGGACCCGTTCCCGGCCGCGAAGCCGGGCTTGGCGTCCACCGTCACGCACGCCAGGCTGATCCCCGCCGCCTTGATCTCCTGCTTGGCGCCGATCCGCCGCATCCGCTGGTCGTAGCGGCGCAGCGCGAGCGAGTCGGTGGGGGCCAGCCGCACCGAGTCGCGGAAGACGTCGCTGCCGACCTCCCTGCTCAGCCGCACGTCCAGGGAGACCTCGGGCCGCAGGTCCACCCCCTTGGCAGCCAGCTTGAGCTGACCGTAGTCGCCCTCGAAGCCGGGCGCGACGTACCCGAGGGCCGGGGGCGCCTTCAGCCCGAACGGGACCTTGCCGGGCCGGATGCGCAGCCACGACACGCGCTGCGCGTCCAGCGACAGGTCCTTGACCGCGCTCGCCTGCAGCCCGAACTTCCCGCCGACGTTGTAGGTGAGGAAGCCCGTCGTGTACGGGACCTCCTTGCTCACGGAGATCTGCTGCGGCGCGACCGCGTCCATCCGCAGCCCCGCGTGCAGCGACAGGCGGCCCGTGGGGACGGGACGGGAGACGAGGTCGAGCGACTGGTCGGGGTTCATGCGGATCGTGGTGTCGGCGGCCAGGTCCTTGACCGCGAACGACACGTCCCCGAGCCTGCCCTGCGGGTCCACGAGGCCGCCCTCCACGCCGAGGTAGCCGTCGAGGGTGCTGACGTTCGACTTGTAGGTGAGCGCCGGCACGCTCAGCCCGGCGGCCGAGGCGTCGGCGTCCACCCCGAACGAGGCCGGCACGTCCGCGAAGCGCAGCTCGCCGGTGCCCTTCCCGGCCAGGGTGACCTTGGCGTCCAGGCGCTTGACGGCCGCGGAGTTGTTGACGCGGATGCGGGTCTGGGCGCCGTACGTGCCCTGGACGGACACCGAGGCCGGCACGGGGTCGATCGACACGTGCCCGCGCAGGTCACCGGCCTCGGCCTGCACGTCGAGCGCGCCGAGCGTGGCGGCGGGCTCGATGCGGTACGCGGCCTGCACGGCGTTGCCCTGCGCCACTCCGAACGGCCCCAGCGACATGCTGGTGATCTGGGAGGGCAGCCCGGTCAGGGTGGCCCTGGCCTTGACGGGCACGGGTGACAGGACGCTGCTGGCGAGATAGACGCCGAGGCTCTTGCGCCGCGGGCTGAACCCCGAGAACGCGAACGTCTTACCCGTCATGTCCACGGTCACCTGGTCCGGCAGCCCGCTCACGTCCAGGTATCCCTGCAGGCCGAAGCAGCCCCGATCCGGCGTGCAGAACGGCCCCTGGGAGCAGCCCGCGGATCCGGCCGCGCAGCCGCCGTCCACCAGGGACACGCCGCCGGGCACGGCGGGGGCGGCCCGCATGCGGTCGAGCGCCCCGGCCTTGCCGAGCCAGGCGCGGGCGCGCACGTCCAGGCGCGAGCCGGCGTAGGTGAGCTTGCCCCCGTCGGAGGTGACCGACAGGCGGCCGGGCACGGGCCCGAGCGTGCCGATCAGGCCGTAGCGGGCGTCACCCTGCGTGACGTCGGCGTCCACGGCCAGCCTCTGCCGGGCCGAGCGGAAGTCCGCGCTGAACCCCTGCGCCGCCGGGGTGAACCCGACCTGCTTGAGCCCCTTCACCAGCACGCTGGCGTCCAGGTCGCCGGTCGCCTGGCTGTAGTGCGCCGACAGGTGCGGCCCGGTGGGAGCCTTTGCCCCGTCGTGGTTGGTGAACGCCACCTCCGCCGACCCGACCGGCCCGGACAGGCCGCGGAAGCGGTACGACGCCGGGTCCCACGAGGCGTCGAAGCGGGCCGGCACGCCGCTCACCTCGGCGGCGGCCCTGGCGTACCGGTCGCCGAGCTTGACCCTGGCCAGGGCCGAGACCTTGGCCACCGGCGCGTCCGCGGTCCAGGTGAGGGTCCGGGCGCCCGTGTCGGCGACCAGCTCGACGCTCTTGCGCACGCCCTCGACGGTCGCCTCCAGGTCCTCCCCGGACGGCGAGGTCACGTGCGCTTTATTGGCATAAATCTTGATCTGGTCAATCTTGGCGGACGTGGCGACCTTGACGGTCGAGCGCTCGCCCAGCTCCCACGACGCCTTGACGTCGTCGCGCACGCCCAGGACGGTGCCGTCGACGGTGGGGCCCGTCTCGAGATTCGTGTAGGCGGCGCGGATGCTGCGGATCACGCCGCTGGCCTGGTATTCGGCCTTCCGGCTCGCGGGGTCGAGGGTGACGTCCACGGTGGCGCGCGTGTTGGAGATCTCCAGGCGGGCCACGTGGGTGCCGTCGATGCTGGCCGCGCCCACGAACGAGCGCCCGCTGGAGCCCACCTCCAGGTGGGCGTGCGGCACGGCCCCGTACGTGACGTCGAACCCGGACAGCCCCGACAGCAGCCCCGACACCCCCACCGCGTCACCCTTCTTGATCATGGTGACGTGGCCGCCGCGCGGGCTGGAGATGGCGCCCTCGTTGCGCTGGAGCACCACGGCGAACCGGCCGATGGGTGAGCTGGTCGTGTGCGTGACGCGGTGCTCGGCCAGGTCGTTGACCAGGCGCACCTTGGCCGGCAGGTCGCTCAGCTCGGTCCTCAGCACGGTCTTGTCCGCGGCCCGGTCGAAGAAGAGCAGAGAGGCCGCCCCGGCCCGGCCCTTGGCGGACTCGACGGTCAGGGTCTGCTTGCCGTCCGCGGCCGCGTACTTGGCGGTCATGGTCGGCGGCACCTTCCTGACCTGGGCGCTCAGCACCCTGGCCAGCTTGCCGTCACGATAGGTGAAGCTGTGCAGCCGGGCGCGGGCGATCGAGGACGGGCTGGTGAAGCGGACCTCGCCGTCCGACAGCCGCACCGCGGCGCGGGCGGGCATGCGGTCGAGCACGGCCTGGGTGAACTGGCGGCCGTTCACCGCCAGCGCCTCCAGCTTGGCGGGCGCGGAGGCGTGGACGTCCAGGGAGGGCGAGTCGAGCGCGGCGGTCACGCTGAGCTTCTCGGTGGCGGGCGTCTGGCGCAGGCTCACCACGCTGCGGCCGGTCAGCCCCGCGACCAGGGCCGCGGACTTCCCGGGATCGGTACGCTTCACGCTGGCCTTGACCTGCTTGCCCGTCAGGTCGACGCCGAACGTCCCCCAGTCGAAGGCCGACAGCGACCCGCCGTGCCGCAGGCCGTCGAACCCGACCGACACCTTGCCGTCGTACTCGGCCCAGACCAGCGCCTTGACCTGCCCCTGCGACAGCCGCTTGACCGCGAACCCCAGCCCGGCCGCCCCCTCCATGGGGTTGGCCGTGGGCACGAGGTCGGCGGCCAGGTCGGGCCTGCCGTCGCCGGTGACGTCGGCGACCGCCGGCGTGGCGACCGGCTGCGAGATCGAGCAGGAGACCGGCACGGCCTCGCTCTGGACGCAGAGCCGGTACGTCAGCCCCGGCACCACCTTGCCCAGCCCACCCAGCCCGTCGAAGGCCTTGAGGATCGGCGCCAGCGGCTTGATCAGCGTCAGCGGCTCGGCGTCCGCCGTGTCGGGCAGCACACTCCGGACGTCGGGCGCCTGCCTGCCGAAGCCCTGTTCCTCCTGGACGGAGGCGGCCTCGGAGGTGACCTCGTCAATGAGCCCCGGCCCGGCGGGCGTGGTCACCTCGGGCTCGTCGGGCCCCACCCGCCCGGTGCCCGCCGGCCTGACGGCGAGCGAGGGCCGGGTGGGAACGCTGACCGCGGCGGCCGGCGGCTCCTGCACGGCGGGCACGGGCTGGACCCTCACCTGGGCGTGGCCCGGCGTCTGGGCCTGGGCACTCGGTGGCAGGGCCACCAGGACTGTGGCGCTTGCGATGGACGTCGAAGCGAGCACGCGCAGAAGGGCGTGCGGCATGAAACGTTCTCCCCCGGACCGGTCTAATTCATCCCATCAGAAACATAGGTCACGATGCGACCACACCTCCTCACAGGTAGTCAAACCCGCCTGAACATGGGACCCCAATTTTCAGGATCACTGTCAAGCGGTTGAGTCTCCATCTAGGGGAGGCGGGAAGGTGGAGACATGGCGCTCTACTCCATCGGTGACCTGGCCCGGCGCACCGGGCTGACGGTCAAGACCATCCGGTTCTACTCCGATCGGGGGATCGTGCCGCCTACCGACCGCAGCCCCACCGGCTACCGCCTTTACGACCTCGACGCCGTCGCACGCCTGGAGCTCGTACGGACGCTGCGCGACCTGGGAGTGGACCTGCCCACGATCCGGCGGGTCGTGGCACGCGAGGTCTCGCTCCCCGAGGTCGCCGCGGCGCACGCCGAAGCGCTGGCCGTGCAGATCCGCACGCTCCGGCTGCGGCGCGCGGTGCTCACGGCGGTGGCCAGGCGCGGCTCCAGCCCCGAGGAAATGGATCTCATGCACAAACTGGCAAGACTCTCCGAGGACGAACGCCGCCGCCTCGTCGACGACTTCCTGGAGGCCGCCTTCGACGGCCTGGACACCGTTCCGGGGTTCGCCGGGATCATGCGCTCGATGACGCCCGAGCTGCCCGACGACCCCTCGCCCGAACAGGTGGAGGCCTGGGTGGAGCTGGCCGAGCTCGCGCAGGACCCGGACTTCCGGGCCGCCGTCCGGCGCATCCTCGCCCGGCACGCGGCCGAACGAGGCGAGGCCGACGCGCCCCCGCGCCCCGGCCCCGCCGCACTGGCCCGCGACCACGCCCGCCCGGCCCTCGCGGCGGGTCTCGCCCCCGAGGCCCCCGAGGCGGACTCCGTGGTGGCGGCGGTCGTGGCCGCGTACGCCCGCGACCTCGGCCTCCCCGACGGCCCCGTCCTCCGGCGGCGGCTGCTGGACCGGCTGGAGGAGGCGGACGACCCGCGCAGGGACCACTACCTCGAACTGCTGGCGGTGATCAACGGCTGGCCCGCACCGGAGCCGCTGAGCCCCGCCCTCGGCTGGTTCACCGAGGCCCTGCGCGCCCGCCTGGGCTGACGTTCCCGGCGGGTCCAGTACGGTTTCGCCGTGATCTCTGAGCTCGGTCGAGTGTGTTGAGATGGGCGGTGGCGGCTAAGCGTCTGGGCTCGCGGGTCGTGGTGCTGCTGTGGGTCGGTCGGGGCCGGATTCGTGTGGTGTGGGCCGGCACGGCTCAACTCGAGGACGGCGGTCAGACGGCCTCGGCGGGCTCGACCACCGCGTCGGGTCCCGGGAAGACGAGTTGCTCGTGTCCGTCCTTGAATCGCACCAGGAACGGTGGCGTGCCGTTCTCGCCCCGGGTCTCGATGATCTCGCCTATCCGGTCTCCATGGCCGACAACGTTGCCGTGGACGATCAGGTGGTCACCGACGTTCGCGTGCATGATGAGTTCCTCTCAGCTGGTCTTGGGCAACTTTGAGGTTCCTTCCCACATTGCACCCGAAGGGCCGCCCCGCAAAGGGCATGCCTTTCTCATGCCGCGTCTTAGAGAAATCTGCAAGCCCGCGCCCGACGCCTCGGCCATCCCGCGCCGCAGTAGCGTCGGTGCGGGAGGAGATCCGCGCGGCGTACCGTTCGGTGACGCTCGGGCGCATGACCACGGACGAGTTCTGGGCGGCGCTCGGCCTGACGGCGCGGGACGAGCACTACTGCCGGGAACACGAGCTCACGGCCGGCACCCACGAGGCCCTGGACGAGCTGGCGGGCGACGGGTTCGAGCCGGCGCCCTACGAGGCGGTGCTCGGCGAGCTGGGCGCTAGGGCAGGAAGGCGTCCAGGGCGGCCAGATCGTCGGGGGTGAGCTCGACGGCGGCCGCGTCCAGGTTCTCCTCCAGGTGGGCGAGCGACCCGGTGCCCGGCGTGGGCAGGATGACGGGCGAGTGGTGCAGCAGCCACGCCAGCGCCACCTGACCGGCACTCGCCCCGTGCCGCCGCGCCGCCTCCGGCAGGCCGTCGCGGACCAGCGAGCCGTTGCCCAGGGGGAACCACGGCAGGAACGCCAGCCCGCGCTCCTCGCACACCCGCAGCACCGGCGCGGACTCGCGGTCCAGCAGGTTGAAGCGGTTCTGCACCGAGGCGATCTCCGTGATCCCCAGCGCCCGCTCCAGCTCCTCCACGGTGACCGTGTCGAGGCCGATGTGCCGGATCTTGCCCTCCTGCCGCAGCTCGGCGAGCGTCCCGAGCTGGTCGGCCAGCGGCACGTCCGGGTCGATCCGGTGGAGCTGGTAGAGGTCGACGGTGTCGGTCTTGAGCCGGCGCAGGCTCGCCTCGCACATGGCGCGCAGCCGCTCGGGCCGCCCGGAGACGTGCCAGACGTTGGGGCCCGTACGGACGACTCCGCCCTTGGTCGCCACCACCAGATCGTCCGGGTACGGGTGCAGCGCCCGCGCCACCAGCTCTTCGGCCAGGTCGGGCCCGTAGTTGTCGGCCGTGTCGACGAGCGTCACCCCGCGTTCCACGGCGCGGCGCAGGATGGCGACGGCCCCGTCCGGGTCGAGGCGCGGCCCCCAGTAGCCGGGCCCGGTGAGCATGCCGGTGCCGTACCCGAGCCGGTTGACCCGCAGCTCGCCGGCGATGTCGAAAGTCTGGCTGGTCACTGTGCCCCTCTCAGTAGCTGTGGTCCGCCGTGACGTCGGCGGAGGCCGACACCGCCCGCTCGGCCGCGCCGCCGCGCAGCGCGAGCACGATCATGGACAGCGTGTCGACGATGGTGAGGTGGGCCAGGCGGCTGGCGACCGCCTCCATCCCGAAGACGAGGTCCTGCCCGCCGCCGACGAGCACCCAGGTGCTCTCCTCGGCCAGCGGCGAGCTGGCGTAGCTGGTGATCGCCACGACCCGCGCCCCGGCGGCGCGGGCGCGGCGGGCGGTGTCGACGGTGGAGCGGGTGGCCCCGCTGTGGCTGATCGCCAGGCAGACCGACGGCTCCGGCAGCAGCTCGGCGGCCAGGTGCGCGGTGAGCGGGTCGGGCGGCAGGTCCACCGGCAGGCCGAGGGCCCGCAGCCGGTAGGCGGCGTCGACGGCGACCGCTCCCGACAGGCCGGTGGCGGCGAACAGCACCCGGGCGGCCCCGCTGAGCGCCTCGGCGGCGGCGTTCAGGTCGTCGCGCGACAGCGTGGCGCCCAGCCCGCCGAGCGCCTCCTGCGCCGCCCGTACGGTCGCGGCCAGCGGGTCGCGGTCGTCCTGGGGCTCAGGCCCTCGCGGCGTCTCGCGGGCGGAGGCGATCTTCAGCTCCTGGTAGCCGCCGAACCCGAGCCGCCGGCACGCCCGTACGACGGTGGACGCCGACGTGCCGGCCAGCCGCGCCACGTCGCTCACGCTCAGGTGGACGAGCCCGGCGCCCTGGTCGAGCACCACCTGCGCGACCCGCGCCTCGGCGTCGTGCAGCCCGGAGAGCCTGGCCCGCACGGTAGCCGCGAGGGAATTGCGTTCCATGGCGGCAGCGTAGCAGAGAACGAAATTCCGTCTTGATACCGTGGTGGGCATGCGTCCCATGGAGCAGCGGACGATCCTCGTCACCGGCGCGACCGACGGGCTCGGCCGGGCGCTGGCCGCCGACCTGGCCGCACGCGGCGCGACCGTCCTCGTGCACGGCCGCGACGACCGGCGCGGCCACGACACGCTGGCGGAGATCCGGGCCGCCGTCCCAGCCGCGCGGCTGCACTGGTACCGCGCCGACCTGGCCTCGCTCGACGAGGTACGCGAGCTCGCGCAGGCCGTCTCGGCCGACCACAAGGACCTCGACACGCTGGTCAACAACGCGGGGATCGGCACGACCGTGCCGGGCGGCGGGGCGCGGCAGGAGAGCGCGGACGGCCACGAGCTGCGCTTCGCGGTCAACTACCTGGCCGGCTACCTGCTCACCCGGCTCCTGCTGCCGGTGCTGCGCGAGTCGGCCCCGTCCAGGATCGTCAACGTCAGCAGCCTCGGCCAGGCCCCGATCGACTTCGGCGACGTCATGCAGGCCGCCGGCTACAGCGGGGTGCGCGCGTACTGCCAGAGCAAGCTCGCGCAGGTGATGTTCACCGTGGACCTGGCCGAGGAGCTGGCGGGCACCGGGGTCACCGCCAACGCCCTGCACCCGGCCACGTACATGCCGACCAAAATGGTCGCCACGCCGGTCAGCGAGCTGCGGGAGGGCGTGGAGGCCACGTCGCGGCTGGTCACCGACCCCGAGCTGGACGAGGTGTCCGGGCGCTTCTTCGACGGCCTGCGGCCCTCGCAGGCGCTGGAGCAGGCGTACGACGCCGGGGCGCGGGCCCGGCTGCGCGAGCTGTCGGAAAACCTGTCGAAGGCGCGGCCACCGGCTCACTAGCGTTTGCCGGTGCACATCTATCTGGAGACCGGGCGGCTGGTCCTGCGCCGCTTCACCGAGTCCGACGCCGGCCACCTCTTCACCCTCCACAACGACCCCGAGGTCATGGAGTTCCTCAACGGCGGCAAGCCCACGCCGCGCGAGGTGATCGTCGGGAAGACGCTGCCCGCGTTCATCGCAACCGGTTTCTTCGCGGCGATCGAGAAGCCGTCCGGGGCCTTCCTCGGGTGGTTCCACCTGCGCGCGCCCAAGGGCACGCCGGACGACGAGCCGGAGCTGGGCTACCGGCTGCACAAGTCGGCCTGGGGCAGGGGGTACGCGACCGAGGGCTCGCTCGCGCTGATCGACAAGGCGTTCCGGGAGCTGGGCGCGCGCCGGGTCTACGCCCAGACGATGGCGGTGAACGTGCGCTCGCGGCGGGTCATGGAGAAGTGCGGGCTGCGCTTCACCCGCACTTTCCACCTGGAGTGGGAGGACCCGCTGCCAGGAGCCGAGCACGGTGAGGTGGAGTACGAGCTGACGCGCGCCGAATGGGAGACGCGCTGACGCGCTGACCCCGACCTGGTGCACTGGTCGGACCAGTCGCTAGGGTGCCTCGTATGGGATATGACGCGCTGTTCCGCCTGGATGGGCGGCGGGCCGTGGTGATCGGGGCGGGGAGCGGGATCGGCCGGGAGGCGGCGCTGGCGCTGGCCGCCCACGGGGCTTCCGTGGTGTGCGCCGACCGCGACCTGGCCTCGGCCGAGGAGACCGCCGCCGTGTGCGGCGGCGACGCCCGGCTGCTCGACGTGCTGGACGCCGCCGAGGTGCAGAGGGCCGCCGGGGAGGAGCCCGCCGACGTGCTGGTGTTCACGGCCGCCACGAACGTCCGCAAGCGGCTGCTCGACTACTCCGGCGAGGAGTTCGACCGGGTGGTGGGGCTGAACCTGCGGGCCTCGTTCGACGTGGTGCGGGCCTTCGGGGCGGGCATGGTCGAGCGGGGGCGCGGGTCGATCATCGGGTTCGCCTCGATCCGCGCGTCCGTGACCGAGCCGGGGCAGAGCGTCTACTCGGCCACGAAGGCGGGCCTGGTGCAGCTGCTGCGGACGGCGGCGGCCGAGTTCGGGCCGCACGGGGTGCGGGTGAACGCCATCGCGCCCGGCGTGGTGGAGACGCCGCTGACCAGGCAGATCAAGGACAACCCCGACTGGTACGCCGCGTACGCGAACAAGAGCGCGCTCGGCCGGTGGGCGACGGCGCGGGAGATGGCCGGCGCGGTGGTCTACCTGGCCGGCGACGCGGCCAGCTTCGTGACCGGCTCGGTCCTGTACGTGGACGGCGGCTGGACCGCCGTGGACGGCCGCTTCGACCCGCCCAACTAGAAAGGCGCCGGGGGCCGGGGGCCCCCGCCCCGGGCCCCAGACCACCCCCCACGCGGGGCCGGTTTTTGCCAAACCCGGGCCCCTAAAACACGCCGATGGGCACGC
>NZ_JBSGFQ010000228.1:0-9819 GCF_053603495.1 Nonomuraea sp. NPDC004186
GCAATATGTGCTGGTGAGCTCGCTAGACCAGTTCAGCCAGGTGACCAGGCAATGGTTCACCGGGGCCTTCCAAGCTCCCACGGCCGCCCAGGAGGCCGGGCGGCATCACGCTGCACTGGCACGGCGTCGACGTCCCCAACGCCGCGGACGGCGTCGCGGGCGTCACCCAGGACGCGGTCGGCATCGGCAAGGAGTTCACCTACCGGTTCCTCGCCGACCGCGCGGGCACCTTCTGGTACCACTCGCACCAGATGTCACACGAACAGGTCCGCGGCGGCCTGCTCGGCGCGCTGGTCGTCGCGCCGGCCAGAACCGCCGGCGTGAAAGACGTCGTGGCGCTGGTGCACCTGTACGGCGGCATCCGCACCGTCAACGGGCGCGAGGGCGATGTCCAGGTCAAGGCGGCGCCCGGCGCGCGGACCCGGGTACGGGTGATCAACACCGAGTACGGCGTCATGCCGGCCTGGGTGAGCGGCGCGCCGTACCGGCTCGTGGCCGTGGACGGCACCGAGGTCAGCGGGCCGGCGCCGGTGCGGGACCAGGCGGTCGCGGTGGCCGCCGGCGGACGCGCCGATCTCGAGGTCACCATGCCCGCCGACGGCTCCCCCGTGCGGATCCACCTCGGCGGCCCCGCCGGTGTCGTGCTCGGCTCGACGTCGTACGACGCGCCCCCGGTGCCACGCCCGGCGGCGACGCTCGACCCGCTCACGTACGGGACCCGGGCGCCGCTCGGGTTCGACCCCGCCAAGCCGGACCGGCGCTTCGAGTACGACGTGGGCCGCCGCCCCGGCTTCCTCGACGGGGTCCCCGGCGTGTGGTGGACGATCAACGGCCATCTCTACCCCGACGTGCCCATGTTCCACGTGACCGAGGGTGACGTGGTGCGGATGCGCATCTCCAACAACAGCGGCGAGGCGCACCCCATGCACCTGCACGGCCACCACGCGGTGGTGCTCACGCGCGACGGCGTGGCCGCCACCGGCAGCCCCTGGTGGGTGGACTCCCTCGAGGTCGGGATCGGCCAGACGTACGAGATCGCCTTCGTCGCCGACAACCCCGGCGTATGGATGGACCACTGCCACAACCTGCCCCACGCCTCCGAAGGGCTCACGGCCCATCTGATGTACGAGGGAGTCACCACCCGGTTCACGGTCGGCGGCTCGGCCGGCAACAAGCCCGAGTGAGCCCCAATAAGTGAGCACCAGGCGCCGGCCGGCGGCGCATTCCACCGGTCCGGGGCGGCTTCGGCACGGCCCGGTCTCAGGACCAGGCGATCTCGCCATGGCGGGAGACGAAGCGTCCGGTGCCGGCGCCGGGCTCCTCGGTGGCGAGGGCGACGATCGCGTCCGTGCCCTCGGCAACGGTTTGGGGGCCGCTGTGACCGTTGAGGTCGGTCGCGGTGTAGCCGGGATCGGCGGCGTTGACGCGGATGCCCTTGAGCCCCTTCGCGTATTGCGTGGTCAACATCGTCAGCGCCGCCTTCGAGGAGGTGTACAGCGGCGCGATCACATGCGACTCGGGCCGGCCGGGGTCGTGGGTGAAGGCGAGGGAGCCCATGCCGCTGCTCACGTTGATGATCGCAGGGGCGTCCGAGCGGCGCAGCAGCGGCAGGAACGCGGTGGTGGTGCGGACGACGCCGATGACGTTGACCTCGAGGACGGCGCGGGCGTCGGCGGCGGTGAGGTCAGCGGGGTCGCCGACGGGGCCGTGGACGCCGGCGTTGTTGATCAGGACGTCGATCCTGCCTTCGTGTTCGGCGACGTTCGCGGCCGCGGCGGCCACGGACGCGTCGTCGGTCACGTCGATGGGGACGTAGCGTGCGCCGAGCGCGGCGGCGGCCTCCTCGCCCTGCTCGCGGTCGCGGGCTCCGACGAGCACGGTGTGGCCGTACTCGATCAGGCGGCGGGCGGTCTCGCGGCCGAGGCCCTTGTTGGCTCCGGTGATGAAGGTGATCGTCATGCGTTCGATGCTGGTCCCGGTGAAGGAGGCGGACCAGGGAGGCTTCGACGGTAGGAAGACCGGTACCACCCTCGCGCCCACCCGCACGACCGGGGATGCATGAGGATGGAGGTCATGTCGACGACACCCGGAACCGGACTGGGCGCGATGATCCGCACGTGGCGGGATCGGCTGCCCCCGTCGGCCGCCGGGCTGCCGGTGTCCCGAGGACGCCGGGCAGCCGGGCTGCGGCGCGAAGAGCTGGCTGACCTGGCCGGCGTATCGGTCGACTACGTCGTGCGCCTGGAGCAGGGGCGGGCCACGACACCCTCGGCGTCGGTGGTGGCGTCACTGGCGCGGGCTCTACAGCTGTCCACCGCCGAGCGGGACCACCTGTACCGGCTGGCCCAGCTCGTACCGCCGGTGGGCGGCGCGATCTCCGACCATCTTCCGCCCGGCGTGCAGCGGGTGCTCGCCCGCCTCGGGGATGTGGCGGTCGCCGTGTTCGCGGCGGACTGGCAGCTGGTGTGGTGGAACCGCGGGTGGGCCGCCCTGCTGGGCGACCCCTCCGGCGCGCCGCCGCGGCTGCGCAACTTCGCCCGTGACAGGTTTCCGGTGGACGCCGGCCCCGCGCACCTCGCCCTGTGGCCGGTGACCGAGGCGGACCGCGCCGCCACCGACGCCGCCGTGGTCTCCGACCTGCGCCGCGCCACCGGCCGCTTCCCCCAGGACGGCCGCCTGGCCACGCTGATCCGCGAGCTGAACGCGGGCAACAGGAGGTTCGCCGAGCTGTGGGCGACCGGAGAGGTGGCCGCGCACCGCGAGGACCACAAGACGATCTACCACCCGTCGGTGGGCCCCGTCACGGTGGACTGCGACATCCTGACCGACGGCGACTCCGAGCTCAAGATCGTCATCATGACCGCCGTGCCCGGCAGCGAGGACGAGACCAAGCTCCGCCTCACCGCCGTCGCCGGCCCACCGGCCCCGGACCACGATGCCGACCTACAGGAACACATTAGGAGGAGCCCTCACTAAGTAGCCCCTGATTTCTCCCCTATGTCGTTGACCACCTCCCAAGTTGATGTTAGTAATGCAGGAAACCTTCATAACGACGGAGGCCACCTGTGGTCACGCGATTAGCCGCACTGGTCCTGCTCCTCACCGCCCTGCTGGCCGTCCCCCTGCCCGCCCAGGCGGCCACCGGCTACGCGTTGACGGCCGCGCAACTGGCTCAGGTCAGGCCGCTGGCGTTCACCTCGACCATGTCGGCGCGTGACGCGGTGGTCTCCACGCTGCCGGTGACCAAGGTGCGGATGGACACCGTCATCGCCGGCGGCTACACCACCCGCGCGATCTGCCACCCCACCGACCTCCACGTCTCCGTCCCGGTCAGCGGATTCTGCTGGAACGCCACCGACGACACGACCGCGAACTGGTTCCCGCAGGGGATCACGGGCAGCGGCGACGGCATGAACGGCTCAGTGCTCTACCCGCCCTGCGACGGCTGCGCCGGCCGGAAGATCGTCGCGGTGAGCTGGCGCAGCGGCGCCTCCCACGAGTACGGAGCCAACCGGCTCGCCAGGGTCACCTTCGCCGACGTCACCGCCGGAATGTCGGGAGCCCCCTACCGCCACGTCGTCCTGGTCGAACCCGACGGCACCGCCGAAGGCTTCCACGAGATCGCCACCCACGCCGACGGCATCTCGTGGTACGGCAACAAGCTCTTCCTCGTCACCGGCGGCGACCCGGACGTTTCCGGCGGCGACCGGCTGGTCCGCGTCTTCGACCTCACCCACTTCTGGAAGATGAACTCCACCACGTCAGGGAACGTCGGCTGCGTGAGCGGCGTCTGCTCGGCGGCGTACTCCGGCTTCGCCCTGCCGCAGATCGGCTACTACCGGCTCAACTCCCCGGCGGTGTGCGCCAGCCTCGACCTGACCAGGCCCTGCCTGAACGGCGTCTCGCTCGACCGGAGCGGCGCCGACCACCTGACCACCGTCGAGTACAAGAGGGGCGCCTCCGGCGGGAAGATCCTGCGCTGGCCCCTCGACCCGTCCACCGCCCTGCTCAAGACCGGCTCCGACGGGCTCGTCCACCCCACCGAGGGATGGACCAGCCCGGTCTGGGAGCTGCAGGGCGGCGTGTTCACCGGCGACAGGGGCGTCCTCGTCGGGCTGTGCCCCGACGGCGCGCCCGCCGTCACCTACATGCCGGGCGGCACGGCGAACATCTCAGGGGATTACCGCAAGTCCTGCCTGCACCGCGTCACGATCTCCGCCGACCGCGGCACGCTCGACGTCCACTACATGACCACCGCTCCGGGCAACGCGCAGAACGTCGCCTACTGGCCGGCCAGCGGAGAGATATGGCTGGTCAACGAGTTCCGCGGCGACTACGACGCCATCTACGACAGCGACCGCCTCGTACTCGCCCTGAACTGCCCGAACCTCGACTGCTGAGACCGGCACCTCGCCGGCCACGGTGCGCGATCGATCCGGTCAGCGGGCGCTGACCGGATCGCCCACCCGGATCGTGCCCGGTTCGAGGGTGACGAGGCGGATGCCGAACCAGGTCTTGCCGTCCCACTTGTGGTACCGGGCCAGCGTCCGCAGCGGCTCCTTGCCCTTCACCTGGGTCTCCGGATCGATCGTCGTCACCGCGCAACGGTCGCAGATCTCCGAGACCCGGAAGGGGACGTCGCCGATCCGCACCTCGCGCCAGCCTTCCTCCGCGAAGGCCTCCGAGCCCTCGATGATCACGCTGGGACGGAACCGTACCCGTGACAACCGCCCGGGCGGATCCTCGCCGTGCCTGGCGGCCTCCTCGGCCAGCCACCCGTCCAGGGCGAGCGCGGACGACTCCGAGATGAGCAGGAGCGGCGCGTCCCACGCGAAGCTCACCACCTCACCCGGCAACCCGCCGTGCGCCGGGTCGATCGACCGCCGCGTGGGGTCGTCCAGCCACACCAGCCGGGCCGGGCGCCCCAGCAGTTCGCTGAACCAGGCGTGCGCGACGTCGTCGGCGAGCACCGCCTTGTCCAGGCCGGTGAAACCGACCCGCGTGGCCGCACCGGTGGCGGGCGGCACGGTCAGGGGTTCCATCCCGCGCGCCGCGAGCCGCAGACCGTCCTCGGCGGTGGGGTGCGCGGCGACGGACGCCAGGCGCGGGAACTCGCCCAGCCACAGGTTGTCGCCGTTCTCGTCGACGACCGCCCACCGCCGGTCCCCGTCCAGGCCCCAGGGGTGAACGACCGCCTCGGACCGCGCCCAACCCTGACCCGATTTCAGCGGATAAATCAGGATTTGATCAAGGATCACCGCCCAAGCTTATCCGGTTCAGTAACGGCCGTCAGGAGGCAAATATGTCACCACTCCCGCCTCCTCAGGCGTGGCCTCACCGCCGAAGACCGCGGCCACCCGCGCCCCCAGGGCCCCGGGCAGCATCGGGATCACGCGGTCGGCCAGGTCCGCGGTCCTGCCCTCGGCGACGAGGTCGCGTAGCTCCTGCCAGGCGGGGGACGGGATCACTTGTGTCATGGGCGGGAGATTAGAGATCATCACCGACAAAGCGACCGGGTGCGGATCCGGCCGTTCACAAGATCGAGTCGGGTGGGGAAAGGCCGCGTGATCGACGACGTACTCCGTTCCATGGCCGAGAAGATCGCGGCCGCGGCGCCCCCGAAGTGGCGCCGGGCCGAACTGCGGGGGTTCGCGACCGCCGGGGGCGGGGCCGGGCACAGCGGCCTGACGTACGAGCCCGGCGCCGGCGGCGGTGACGTCGACCTGCACGCCGAGCTGTGCGCCGTGCACACGCTGGCCGGGCCGACCGGCGATCATCTGACCGTCGAGCTGGTGGTGGAGGCCAAGGGGCGGTTCGAGGCGGTGGTCAGCGAGTCGCTGGAGCGTGCCCACGGCGGCGGGTTCCTGTACGTGCTCGACCGGCACGCGCTCCCGGCCGAGCCGGCGGCGTTCCAGAAGGGCCCGGTGGAGTCCACGCAGGCGGGAGACCCGCGGGAGGCGGTCGCCCTGCTCGGCGCCTATTTACGGGAGCGGGACCGGATCCTGGGGCGGGACACGTACGCGCCGCCGCCCGCCCTGCCGGAGGCGCGCCGGGCCGAGCTCGCGATGGGGCTCCCCGACGACCTCCGTGCCCTCTACGCGCACATCGACGGCGACGGCGGCGAGGGGCTGCTGGACCGGCACCCCTGGTTCGGCCTGGAGAGGCTGGTGAGCCAGAGCCGCCCGGAGAACCGCTGGTGGGCCGCGGGCCGCGCCTGGCGTGACCACCTGCGCACCCCGTTGATCACCAGCACCGGCCCGCGGCTGGCGGTGCGCCGGGCGTCGGACCACCCGGGCTGGATCCCGTTCGCCACCAGCACCGGCGGCGACTTCCTGGCCGTGGACCTCGCGCCGGGGCCCGGCGGGCGCTCCGGCCAGGTCATCCGCATGGGCGTGCACCACGACGACGGCCCGGTCTACGTCGCCGACTCGGTGACCGGCCTGCTGCATCGGCACGTCGCCGCGCTGCGGGCCGGCGCGTACCGGATCGAGCAGGGCGAGCTGTGGATCGACGCCGAGGAACCGGAGGAGGAGCCTCGCGCGCTGGTCGTCGCCGGCGCCGACGCGGCCTCCATGCGCGGCATGCGCGCGGGGATCGAACGCCTGACGGTGCTCAACGCCCCCTGGGCCGACTTCCGGCCCCTGCGCGGGACGCCGACGCTGTGGCAGATCACCGTGGAGAACGTGCCCGGAGCGGACCTGGGCCCGCTCCGCGACACGCCGGTGGAGCTGCTCGACCTGGCCATGGACGCGATCGACCTGTGGCCGCTGGCGGGCCACGCCACGCTGCGCCTGCTGACGCTGCGTACCGCGAACCCCGTGGACCTGGCGCCGCTCATGTCGTGCCCGCGCCTGTACGGGCTGGACCTGTCCGAGGCCACCGTCAACGACCTCGGCGTGCTCGCCGACCTCAAGAACCTGCTCTACCTGCGCCTGCGCCGCGCGCAGTGGGAGGAGCTCTGGGAGCGGGCGGGCCACCCGGCGGGGCTGGCGGCAGCCGAGCTGGCCGCCGAGCCGCCCCGGGAGCGGGCCTGGTGGTGGTCGGTCGACAGGTCCTACCACGCCCCGGAGCCGTCGCTGAGGACGGCGGTCAAGTGGGCGGCCGACCTGGCGGGCAGGTCGGCGGACGTGCGGACCTTCGCGGGCCGGTTCGCCCGCGGCGGGTCAGCCTCTCGTTGAGATCAGCTCCAGGGCGCGCTGGTACTGCTCGGTCGACGGCTGCCGGGTCCAGGTCATGCCGGGCAGGCTGTCCGACAGCATGCGCGCCATGACCATGGACATGACGTCGGACGGCTGCGCCTGCGGCATCTGCGGGCGCATCGACCGGTATCCGGCGAGCACCCGGCCGTAGTCGTACATCAGCGTGTTCGTGAAGCGGCTGCGCTCGGCGTCGGCGCTCTCCAGCCCCGCCACGAACTCGGGCTCCGGCTCCTCGATCACGGCCTTGTAGACGTCGAGCCGGTTGCGGATCTCGCCGGGGGCGGCGTGGCTGTGGGCGTCGTCGTACATGCGGGCCACGTGCTGCGGCATCTCCACCAGCACGGTGAGCATGCCGTAGCCGCCGTCCTCGTCGCCGTAGCCGCCGACGCCGCCGTCCACGCCCTGGGCGTGCGTGGCGCTCATCATCGCGCTGGTGAAGTCGTACTTGTCCATGCCGTCGACCGGCTGGGCCATCCAGTCGTCGTCGAGGTGCAGCACGCCGCCGGTCTCGCTCTGCGCGGCGCGGTCGATCAGGTGGCGTACGGCGCCCGCCGGGTCGGCCAGGGCCTGCGGGCCCATCGCGGCGAACTGCTCGGTGAGCAGGAACAGCGAGATCATCATGGACGGGCCGTAGACGCGCAGCGCGCCGGCCTCGCGGTGCGGGTAGACCGTGCTCTCCTCGTCGTACGCCTCGAGCCCCGCCATGAAGGCCCGCTCCTGCTCGTCGTCGAGGATGAGCTCCCAGGCCCACTTGCGTTCGACGTGGAACTTGTAGAAGTCCTCGCCTCTGAGCGGATCTCGGAACTTCCACCACAGAGCCACGCCCGCGACCAGGGCGACGATCACACCCAAGGCGATCCACATAGGGGTCCGTCTCTCTTTCTCTCGGGTTTACTGCCGGAAAGGCCGGACGGTAGCAGTGAAGATCCGCCGATCTCCCGGAAACAACCGGAAAGGAAGGACATGATCACCTTCAGTAGCCCCTAGCGGGCGGCACCCAGTCGGTGGCGCCGCCCGCCCGTGACGGGGTCAGGCCCAGGCCGTGACGGCCGTGAAGGAGCTGTCGTCGCGGAACCCGGTCGTGCCGTCGTAGGCGTCCACCCAGAGCTCGAAGCCGCGGTGGCGCAGGAAACGGCCGGGATAGTTGCTCGATTCGAGGCGCACCGAGCCGCTCGCGGCGCCGGGGACGGCGTAGAAGGTGGCATCGGCCCTGAACACGGCGGTGCCGTCGTCGGCGCCCAGGCGCGCCCGCCAGCCGGAGTGGCGCAGGTAGCGGCCGTCGGCGGCGCGCAGGGAGTAGCCGTTCGGCGCGGCGAGCCCTGTCACGATCGTGAAGGTGGCGTCCTGGCGGGTCTGGGCGTCGCTGGAGGCGCTCACCTCGTGCAGGTAGCCGAGGTCGTTCTGGTGCCTGGCGTAGCGGGCGGGATAGTTGACCGAGCGCAGCGACCTGGTCGTCCCCGCCGGGAGGGTGGCGGCGCCCGGGACCCTGGCGTGCGTGAGCGTGCCGAACCCGAGCTGGTCGAAGCCGCCGCTGTTGGGCCCGTAGTCGCCGCCGCCGCCCTCCGGCCGCACCTTGGCGACGAACGCGGCCGAGTACGGCATGGCCAGGCCGCGCCTGACGGCGTAGTGGTGGTAGACGGTCTCCCAGACGGGCCGCACCTCGCCGCGGCTCGCCGAGGAGATCGCGGTGTGCGTCTGCTGGGCGCAGTTCTGGCCGGTGCCCCAGGTGTAGGCGGTGAACGGGACGTCCTCGCCCAGGTTGTACTTGGCGATGTACTCGCACGCCTTGGCGAACCGGTTGCCGTCGTAGCCGTACAGGTCGATGCCCTGGTTCCAGGCCATCTCGCAGAAGGCGCCCATCTGGCCGACGCCCATCATGGTGTGGCCCTGGTCGCGCCCGCTCTCCTGCCACTGCGCGAGCCCGCCGCTGTGCAGGAACGGGATGGCGTGCGCGATCGAGCCGTTGCCCGCGCCCGTCTTGAAGTACGTGACGGCCCGGTCGATGAGGTCCTGGCGGTCGCAGAGCACGCCGATGGCCAGGATCGAGTTCATGGAGCACAGATCCCAGTTGGCCCAGTAGTTGGTGATGCAGGCGTCGTTGTGGTTGGTCAGGAAGCTCTCGTTGAGCGGGTGGAAGACGTTGAGCATCATCCGCTGGAAGCGGGCCAGGTCGAAGCCGCCGTAACCGCGCATGATCTCGGCGACGTTGGCGAACTGGTAGCCGTAGATGCCCGCGGCCAGGAACCGGTCGGCGTTGCCGGTGACCGTGGTGAGCGTGCCGGACCAGGCGTTGAGGATGTCGCGCGCCTTGTCGCCGTGCGCGGTGCTGCCGCTGACCTTCCAGCGCAGCGCGTTCTGGTAGGCGGCGTGGATGTCGTTGTAGAGGATCCCGTAGTTCTGCCCGTCGCCGCCGCGGACGATCGTCGCCTGCGGGTTGGGCGTCCAGGTGCTCTGGGAGTGGGAGTTGGCCACGAGCCGGTCCCAACCCGCCTTCCACGGCTGGGCTCCGGCGTTGACCATCGAACGCATGCGGTCGAAGTCGGCCTGCGTGTGCAGCAGGCCGCTGACGAGCACGGCGGGCACGGCGACGGCGCTCGCCGTGGCCACCGCGACCAGCCCC
>NZ_JBSGFQ010000229.1:0-9641 GCF_053603495.1 Nonomuraea sp. NPDC004186
TGCTGTGCCCCCGCGAGGCGCGCCGACCGTGCCCGCTGCACGGCCTCGCCTCCGACCACCGCGCGCCCGTGATGCCCTGGCGCCATCCGGCCTAGGGAGTGTCTCGAAGTGCGTGATCAACGGCGCGCCGGAGCCTGGCAGCAGATCCTCACCCGGCTGCAGTCCCTGGCCGACGCTGTGGGCCTGATCGGCTGGCAGGTCGGCGTGGACTCCACCGTCTGCCGGGCCCATCAGCACGCGGCCGGTGCGGCTCGACTCGGTGAGATGCAGGCCGAGCCGCCCGGCGGAGTCCGGTCCGAGCCTGCCGATCACGCCCTTGGACGGTCCCGGGGCGGCCTGTCGACCAAGCTGCATCTGGCGTGCGAGCAGGGCCAGCGGCTGCTGGCGCTGGTGGTGACGGCCGGGCAACGCGGGGACGCGCCGCAGTTCCCTGCGGTCATGGCCGCTATCCGGGTGCCGCGGCTGGGATCGGGCCGTCCCCGGACCCGACCCGAGCTCATCCGCGCCGATAAGGTCTACTCCTCCCGCGCCATCCGGGCGCATCTACGCTCCCGTCGTATCCGCTGCACCATTCCCGAACCCGCCGATCGTGTAGCCGCCCGGCAGCGGCGCGGCAGTCGCGGCGGTCGCCCACCGTCCTTCGACCCGGCCGACTACCGCGCCCGTTCAGCGGTGGAGTGTGGCATCAACCGGCTCAAACGCCACCGCGGCGTCGCCACCCGTTTCGACAAACTCGCCGTTCGTTACGAAGCGACCGTCCACATCGCTGCCATCAACGACTGGCTCACGATCCTTTGAGACACGTCCAAGCTGTATTGAAGTCTGCTGGGTCACGAGGGGAGGGCGACGAAGCAAGCGCCGGAACCGGTCTTCGACCTCACGCTCACTGCGGCATGGCTGAGTAGACCCTGGACGTGTTCTGTCTTGATCTTCTCGCGATCGTCACACGGGAACTGGAGCGGGAGAACAAGGAGTTGCGCGAGAAGATGTACTTCTTGAAACAGCAGTTGCGTTCTTCGCGGGCGAAACTCGGTGAGAGCTCGCTTCGAGGTCATCGACGCGGAGAAGGACAACCAACGGGTCGCGGTGATGTGCGCGTGGCCGGGGAGCGTCCCGGCCGGGTTGCTACGAATGGTGGGGCCGGTCCTCACCAGGATGCCTCGCTCGTAGGTCCCGCATCGCGCGCCCGTCGACCCGGACCTGCTCGCTCGTGCCATGCGCTCGGCAGGCGAGCGCCAGGCCGTGGTAGCCGTCCTCGCCCGCGGCAACGAAGAACGTGGCGCCCGCCGCTCCGCCGAGCGCGACGGTGGGTCTCTTCGCCTGACAGTGATCCGCGCGCCGCCGGACAGCCGCGCCTCGTCGGCGGGATAGGCTGCGCGCTCGGCCCCGGTCACCTCGGTGAGGTCGAACCTGCCCCGCGTGATGTCGCTGCCGGGCAGCCGGTTCGAGACCAGCTCATACTCGTATCCAGCCAGTGAGCGCGAGGCCGAACCTTTGGTCCTGGGTGGGATCGCAGCTGGTGGCCAACGCGTCTTTGTGGAGTCTGCTGAGTCGGAGGTTGTTTGTGGATTATTTCGTCATCACGATGATCGTGGGGTCACGTCTGCGGTAGCCCTGGCTGCCGTGATCGGTGGCTTCGGCGGCGTTTCACCAGATCGGCATGCCGACGCAATACCCTCCGGGGCGAGCGATCAACCGGAGCCCGACAATGGTGAGCTGTAGGTATCAGCCGCAGAGCTGCGGACATACCAGCGATCCGCCCATACAGGGTTTGCGCATCCACAGGCCGGATCGGTGCCGATCCCCGCCGCCGCGTGGTACGGCACGACGCGGCGGTAACCGGCGGGCGGCCACCGCGAACACCTCCAATTCCTTGCCCGCCACCACGAGCCGCATTCGATGGGGCACGGTCACTGAGGTGAACGACCGGCTTTCTGCGGGCTCTGTGCGGGTTTCGTACAGGCTTTCCGACCCCGGGGCGGGCCAGTCCGCGCGCCCCGAGATCATACCTGCGTGCTCCTGCCGGCTCGGGAGATCGAACCGGCCATCCGAACGTCAGCCGGACGTCTTGTGCCCTCCGGCCAGCATGAGTGACGGGCTCCGGCGAGGGCGACCGGTGACCGAATCAGCTACGTGTCCACTTCTGGTTGTTCCCGCCGTTACAGGCCCAGAGGATCACCTGCGTTCCGTTCGCGGTTCCGGCGGCGTTGGCGTCGAGGCATAGGCCGGGCTGCGGGGCGGTGACGGTGCCGTCCGCGTTGAGATTCCACTGCTGGTTGGGCTGCCCGGTGCAGTCCCAGATGATCGCTTTGGTGCCGTTCGCGGTTCCGGCCTCCAGACACTTGGTTCCGTACACCTGCAACTGCTTGCCCGAGGTGTAGGTCCACTGCTGGTTGGTCCCGCCGTTGCAGTCCCACAACGCCACCTGCGTGCCGTTCGTCTGCGACAGGGCCGGCACGTCCAGGCAGCGGCCGGCGTTGACGTTGCGCAACGTCGATCCATCGCCCGGGCTGCCGGAGCCGGCGACGACCTTGAGGTTGTCGAACTGGGCGGTCTCGCCCTGGCTGGTGCCGTAACCGACTTGACCGGCCGAGAAGGTGGAGTCGCTCACTGTTCTGATCACGGTGCCGTCGATGGTGGCGGTGATGGTGCTTCCGGAAAAGCCAAGGGTGAGGCTGTGCCAGCGGCCGGTGCCGAGTGCGGCGGTGGTGCCGCCGGCGATCGTGGTGAAGGTGCAGCCGGTGTTGTTCCGCAGGATCGACCAGGCGCCGGTGTCGCTGACCCGCAGGTAGTAGGCGTTCAGCCCGCATGGCTTGAGGTCCTCGGTGCCGGCCCGGCCGATCAGCTCGGCATAACCGGGCTTTTCCAGCAGTACGTCGGAGGAGACCGTGTAGTTGTTCCAGGCGGTGTTGCCGAGCTGCGCGTACGGCGTGGCGTTCTCCTTCCACAGGATCGGCTGTTGCGGGGTCGCCTGCCGCACGCAGGTGCCGGTCCGGCCGCCGCCGCAAGGCGCTGCCTCGAAGGCCCCTTGCATGGCCATGAGGTATTTGGGCTCCCTGCCCGTGGCGTAGCCCTCGAAGTCGTCGGTGTAGGGCAGGCTCAGGGATCCCTGCGGTGGGCTGACGGCGCTGCCCTTGCCCTGCCCGGCGGTGGTGGTGATCGAGTACAGGTACCCCGGTTGGACGGTCAGGGAGAAGTTCCCGCCGGAGGGGGTGAGGTCGGCGGTGTGCTGGAAGATATCCGCGGAGTTGCTGGAGTTGAGGTTGGTGGCCCACACGTGTACCTGTCCGGTCGACAGGCCGCCAGTGACGGTGAAGTTCAGCGTCTGGGCCGCGGTGGCGTCCATCGTCTCGATGATGGTGCTGTAGTCGTGGTTGTTCGGCGACTTCAGCGACACGTAGCTGCCGTTGTTGCGGTTGCCGCCGATGTAGCCGCTGGAGGTGTCCAGGTACTTCCAGCCGGGGGCGGTGAACTGTCCCGTGTGGGCCATGGCCCACAGGTTCTTGCCGGCCGAGTACCAGCCCGACCATGGCTGGTTGGCGACCATCAGCCCCACCGTCGGCCAGGGGATGTTCGGTGTGATCGCGGCGAGCAGGTTCCAGTGCAGGTAGCCGGTCCACTTGCCGTCGATGTAGCCGCGGTTGACGCCGCGGGCGATCGCCTTGGCTCCACCGTTGTAGTCCTGTGAGCCGTTCTCGCCCGCCCACAACTGCTTGCCGGAGTTGAGGAAGTTGGCCGGGGTCGGGCATGAGCTCTGTGGTCCGAGGTAGCCGCACGGGTAATGGGCGGTGAACACGTCGACCGCGTTGCGGAAGGCCGGGTTGCCGGCCGCCTGGTCGGCTCCGACCCAGCCCGGATACTGGTCACCCATGATGAGCTTGACGTTGCCGTAGCCGTTGGCGTTGAGCGCGTTGCGGACGTTGATGGAGAAGTTGACGTCCCACTTTCGCTCGTTCTGCACCGGGGTGAGGTAGTCGATGGTCAGGTTGTGCTGCTTGGCGCAGCTGAGCCAGGACAGGTAGTAGTCGATCATGTCCTGGGACAGGAACGTCCCGTTGCCGATCCAGCCCGGTGCGCCCCAGGCCAGGCCCACCAGCTTGATGCCGGGGTTACGGGCTTTGGCCTGCTCCATGATCCACCACTCGTACCCGCGGTCGCAGTTGAGGTCGCCGCGGAAGTGGGCGTGGCTGGCCTCCGCTCCGCTGGTGGAGTTGGTGTCGCCGCCGATCTCGACCTTCAGGATCTGGAGGCTCGCGCCGTACCCGGGCTTGAACAGGTAGTCGAGGATCTGCGAGCGCTGCGGCTCGGGATAGTCGATCAGCAGGCGGCTGTTGCCGCCACCGCCGCTGACCGCGCCGACGCCGTCGAGCGTACGGCCGCCCGACGTTCCGTTGATCGTGATCGAGGTGGCGGCCTGGGCGGGTACGGTGACCGCGGTCAGCACGCTGCCCGAGGCCAGAACGGCTCCGGCCGTCACGACCGCCGCGGCGCGCAGGCGCCGGAGCAATCGTCTGACTCTTGACACGGCGGGTTCTCCCTTCGGGGACTGGTGTCGGGGACGAC
Organism: Nonomuraea sp. NPDC004186; assembly: GCF_053603495.1. Lineage (NCBI taxonomy): Bacteria > Bacillati > Actinomycetota > Actinomycetes > Streptosporangiales > Streptosporangiaceae > Nonomuraea > Nonomuraea sp. NPDC004186. The sequence goes on from NZ_JBSGFQ010000229.1 coordinate 4,564, forward strand.
CCGGCCTCCGGGTCGGGTCGTCCCCGAGCGGATGGGGTCGCCGCCAGGAGACGACCCCGAGGCCGGACTGTGGAGATCGGCGCGGGAGACGGAGGCCGGGCCACCCGGACCTCGGCGAGCCGTACTCCCGCGTCCGCGGTCACAGTCCGATGCTCCGGTTGCCGAGGCGCTTGGCCGCGGTGGCGGGGCTGCCGCCGACCGACGCGAAAGGCAGGGACGTGGTGGGCGCCGAGGCCCGCTGGATCAGGTACGGCGTGCCGGCCTGCGCGGGGATGGTGATGGTGGCGCCGGTCTGGTTCGTCAGCACGGTGGCACCGCTGCCGTTCACGACCGTGACGTTCTGGCCGGGCCAGGGGTTGCGGACGGCGATGTCCCCGCTCGCTCCCGCCTCGACGGCGACGGTGACCAGGGTGCCGTTGCGGATCTGGACGTGGGCCTTGCCCTTGTGCTGGATGTACACGGTCCCGTCGGCGTCCCATCCGGTCGGCCAGCCGGGGGCGACGCGCAGCGTGCCGTCGTAGTCCTGGACCAGGCCTTCGGTGACCGCCGCGGCGGTGACCCCCAGCTCCTCCAGGTACGGGTTGGTCAGCTTGGTGGCATCCCAGCTCGCGAACCCGTTGGGGAAGACCTGATATTTGTTGATGTTGGCGATCAGGGCGGTCCGCATCTCGTTGCCCAGGCCGAGCCGCGCCGCGTGCAGCGCGTCGAAGCTCCAGTCGGTCTGAGTGATGTAGCTGCGGTGGCTGAAGGTGCGCTTGGCCAGGTCGGACTGGTTGCCGCTGTCACCGATGAGGTTGTACGGCCACACCGGCTCCAGGCCGAGGTTCTCCACGTTGTGCTTGGCCGCGGTCGGCTGCGCGGACAGGGCGAGCATGTTGTTCCCGGCGGCGTCGGAGGACGGGCCGAGCACCTGGGTCTGCCCGAAATCGGTCCTGGGCAGCGGCCGGATCTTCGGGATCGCCGTCCGGAGCCTGGTGACGAGGTCGGCGTCGATGCCGAGCGTCTGGGCCGCCGACACCGCCACCGGGAACAGCGCCTGCATCGCGGCCACGTCGGTGATCGGGTCATCCACGGACCATTGCGTCTCGTGCGCGTTGGAGTGGGTGTGCAGCAGGCCGTCGGAGCCGGTTCTGGCGTGCGACAGCAGGAACTTCGCCGAATCCCGGATGATCGGGTAGTTCGCCGACAGGAACGCGCGGTCGTCGGTGGCGAGGTACGTCTGCCAGACCCACAGGCCGATCTCGGCGCCGGAGGTTACGGTTTGCGAGTTGTAGGAGGGGGCGATGGCCGAGTCACAGGACTCGTTGCCCGCGTACCAGGTGCCGTTGCCGTTGAACCGCATGGTCTCCGGCACGCAGATGCCCTCATGACCCGGATAGCGCGCGCTCGTCCAGGCCGCGATGTCGCTCAGGTTGTTCCGATAGAGGGTGAACATCGGCGTGTTCAGCGAGAAGGCACCGGCCGACAGGTTGGCCTGGATCATCATTCGCAGGTTCCAGAACCAGTACCCGGCCGGATACCAGGGCTGGGTGTCCTGGCCGACGTTGAACAGGTTGGCCTCACCGGCCTGGGTGCCCGGGTAGGTGTCGCGGTTGCTCGCCGAGATGCTGTACAGGTACAGCGTCCGCATGTTCTCGAAGTACTCGCCCGACCCGTCGCTGGACGTGATCTTGATCAGGCCGACCGAGCTCCAGTAGTCGTGCCACCAGGACAGGGTGCCGGCGGCCAGGTCGGCGGAGCCCCGGGTCAGATCTCCGCCCAGCAGGGTGGTCGCCGTCGTCAGCGCGTTGCCGCCCTTCCAGCCGGGGGAGACCACGATGACCCGGAACGACCCGTCGGGGTTGGGCTGGAAGCTCACCTGCGCGGTCCGCGAGTCGGGGTTGGCGGCGCGCACGTTGCGCCCGCCGGCGCTGACGCCCGCCATCGTGCCGAACGTCTGGCCGGAGGTGCCGCCCCCGCAGCAGTCGGTCCAGCTCTCCGACAGCGTCGCCACCGAGCCCGACGCCTCGGCCCTGGGGTTGCGCGGGCTCCACAGCTTCACCTGCGCCGTCTGGGAACTGTTGGGGTCGGCCCCGGTGACGTCCACCACCAGTTGGGAGGTGTCGGCCCGCACATAGGCCTTCAGGGTCATCCCGCCACCCGACTCGTACAGCGTTCCGTCGTACAGATCCAGGTATCCCTTGAAGTCGGCGGCCCCGGCGAGCTTGCTCAGGCCGGGGATGACGACCTGGCCGGGTGACTTGCGGTCGGGGAAGGTGTCGTTGCGGTTCAGTTGCGCGGTGAAGCCGTTCGCTCCCCACGCCGCGGCTCCCAGCGTGCCGTTGCCGAGCGGCGCGAACTGGCTGGCGGTGGCGTTGGCCCGGCTGAACACGATGCTGGACCGGCGGACCACGTTGGGCGTGTCCACCACGAACTTCCCGTTCTGCCAGGCCGTTGACGTGCCGGTCGGCGGCACCGACGGGGTCGGCGAGGGAGTGGTGGTGACGGTACCGGTGCAGGTGGTGCCGTTGAGGGCGAAGGTCGCAGGGACGGGGTTGGCGGTGTTGTTCCAGGTGGCGTTGAACCCGAAGCTCGCGTTGCCGCCACTGGGGATACCGCCGTTGTAGCCGGCGTCGCTCACGGTCACCTGCGCGCCCGACTGGGTGTAGGAGCCGTTCCAGAGCTGGGTGATGGTCTGTCCGGCGGTGTACGACCAGGTCAGCTTCCAGCCGTTGACCGGATCGCCCAGGTTGTCGATCGTCACGTTGGCGCCGAAACCGCCTTGCCACTGGTTGGTCACCGTGTAAGTGACCCGGCAACCCTCAGCGGCGTGGGCGGAGCCGGCTGTCGCGAGCCCGAGGGCGCCGAGCGCCGCGGCCGTCGCGGCCGCGAGCCAGCGCCGATGTCGGCTGAAGCGCACTGAGTTCTCCTTAGGGATGGGTGGATCGCCGAGGTGCCGGCCCCGCGAGGCCGCATCGTCGGGTGCGGGGCTCGGTCATCCCGGTGGCTGGTTCACCTGACCGACTCACCTGTAGCCGGCGGCGACGATGTTGGCCTGGACCGCGTTCTCGGTGGCGTCGGTCGGATAGCCGGAGGTCATCACGCCTTCGTAGAAGGTGCCGGCGGCGCCGTGGCTGTTGTCGCCGCCGATGCCGAGGATGATGGCCCCTTCCTTCTTCATCGGGTTGTAGCCCGCGACGTTGGGACGTGGCCCGTTGTAGAAGGTGGACAGGTTGCCCGATTGGGCGTTGCCGCCGCGGATCGACCAGTGGTTCGGCTCGCCCTTGATGATGGCGGTCAGGTAGCGGTGGCTGATGGTGGGGTCGTTGGCGTTGTACTTCTGGTTCACGCCGGAGAACAGGCCGTTCTCGAGGTCGGCCATGATCCAGGGGCCGTTGCCGGCGCCGTAGCCCCAGACCTTGATGTTGCCGAAGTAGATGGCCTCCATGGTGCCGTTGCCGTTGTCGCGGCTGTTGGTCTCGGCGTTGCCGTAGTCGAAGCAGCAGCCGCCGTTGTAGTGGGTGCCGTCGAAGATGGCGTACATGCCCTCGGGCTGGTCTCCCTTGGCGATGCCGTTGGTGGTGTTGTTGCGGTAGCCGACGCCGGGATCGACGTAGACGCCGTAGGCTTTGCGGCCGTAGACGGTGGTCGGTGCCTTGGTGGCGTTGGCGAGGTTGTCGTATCCGCCCGGGGCCGGGCCGGGGAACCCGCCGGGAGGTGCTTGGGTGAGGCGGTTGTTGCGACCTGACTGGTCGTAGATGATGGTGATGAGGCAGGTCGTGCCGGTGCAGAACGAATCCTGCGTGGCGGCGTCGGCGCCCCCGCCCGCGCTCAGCACCCCGATGTCCCGGGTGGTGTTGTCGGAGGAACGGCGTACCTGGTAGAGCGGGCCGTTGTAGGAGGCGTACAGGGCACGGGTAGTGCTGTGCGCCGCCACGCACGGCGTGCCGCCTGCGGCGTAGATGTCACACGGCTGCCTCGACGAGGGCGGCGGCGTGACCGGGGGAGTGGGCGTGGAGACGTCGCCGGTGCAGGTGACGCCGTTGAGGGCGAAGCTCGTCGGCACCGGGTTGGAGCCGTTCCAGCTCCCGTTGAACCCGAAGCTGGTGCTGCCGCCGCTGGGGATGCTGCCGTTGTAGCTGACGTTGGACACCGTGACCTGGGAGCCGGACTGGGTGTAGGTGCCGTTCCACAGCTGGGTGATGGTCTGACCGGCGGGGAACGCCCAGGTCAGCTTCCAGCCGTTGATCGGGTCGCCCAGGTTGTTAACGCTCACATTGGCGCCGAAGCCTCCGGGCCACTGGTTGGTCACCGTGTAGCTGACCTCGCATCCGGCTGCGGCCGCCGATGCTACATGTGTCGCGGCGACACCGACACCGGCCGTCGACAGTGCAGCGATGGCCGCGACCGAGAGTGCCACTCGTCGGCGCAAAGTGCTGATTTGTCGCATGCCTGCTTACCTTCCTTGAGATGGCGTTCGGTCATGGGCTCGTGCAGGTGACGCTGGTGGGGGCGGTCGAGCCGTTGCCGTTGGCGGTGAAGCCGAAGGTGGTCGTCCCGTTGGCGGCGATGGTGCCGTTGTAGGGGGTGTTCCTGACGGTGACCGTGCCGGTGGTGCCGGTGTTCACGCCGTTCCACAGGCTGGTGATGGTCTGGCCGCCGGCCAGAGTCATGTTCACGGTCCAGCCGTCGAGTGCGGACGGCCCGTTGTTGGTGACGGTCACCTCGCTCTGGAAGCCGGTGCCCCAGTCGTTGACCAGCCGGTACGTCGCCGTGCATCCGCCCGGTGGCCCGCTCGGCGTGGGCGTGGGGGTGGGCGTCGGTGTCGGGGTGGTGCCGCCGCTGACCCGGTAGACGACGGTGCCGTGCGAGGGCACGGCGGCCGAGATGGTGCCGGTGCTGGTGCCGGCGGTGTTCGTCCAGGTGTCGCGCAGGGTGAACGAAGCGCCCGTCAGGCCGATCGCGGACGCGGTGGTGCTGATCGTGGTGGTGCTGATCGTGGTGGTGCTGCCGCCCTGGTTGAACAGGGCGACCGCGACGTCGCCGTTGCCGAGCTTCTTGGCCAGCACGCGCCGGGTTCCGTCGTTGCTGACCTGGCG
>NZ_JBSGFQ010000230.1:0-9489 GCF_053603495.1 Nonomuraea sp. NPDC004186
GTGGGTGGGGGTCGTGGGTGGGGGTCGTGGGTGGGGGTCGTGGGTGGGGGTCGTGGGTGGGGGTCGTGGGTGGGGGTCGTGGGTGGGGGTCGTGGTCGTCAGATGGTGGTCATTGGGATCTGGTCGGTGGTCGAGGTGCTTGAAATCGCAGGGGATCAGGGGGGCAGGCGCCCGGACGAGGGCGGCGGAGGGCGCACTGACCCTGCTGCCTGGGGATGGCCGCAGAGCCGGTTGTTGGGGACCGGATGCCCGGAGATGTCGGCGGTTTGGCCGCACTGCCCCGAATCCGCGCACGCGACGGGCGGGATGTGCTGGCTTGTGCGTCTGAAGGCGTGCGTGCGGATGTCACCTCGCTTTCCGCCATGTCATGGTCGCAATATTAACCATGAGCTTCCTGATTTTGAAGCGGCAAGTTCAATTTCGGGAAGCAACGAAGGGGAGGGTTCTGACGAGCCGCTCCGCGCGGTGTAGGCACGCGCGGCGAGAAGGCAATCGCACCTGCGCGGTGTACCAGCGACGGCGTTTCTGGACGCCAGCGCGGGAGCCTCTCCTGAACGCCAGCGTGGGAGCGTCGCCTGGACACCGACGCGGAAAAGGCGGGTCGCACGTAGAAGCTCTCTCGGAGGTGCTGAGCTTCTGAGGGGAGCCGCGACCTTGATACCGACCAGACTGCGGGGGCGTCTCTAGCCTGACCTGGGGTGCGGATGGCATCGCCGGTCGGCGGACAGGTAGGCCTTGCAGCTCAGCTCAGCTCAGCTCAGCTCACCTCGCGAGTGGCCCAGAGTGGCCTCCGTCAGCCGCACCCTGCTCCGCAGTGGGAACTGCCGACGCCCGCCCCGGTCCCCGCCTTCATCCGCCTTGTCGAGCCCGTCGACCTGAGAGATTGCCCCTTTGATGCAGCGCCTTCCCTGGTCAACGGCCTCCCGCGACAGTGGCAGCCCCGCGCATACCGCACGAGACCACCGCCTATCGCGACAGTGGCGGCCAAGTGCACACCGCACGAGACCACCGCCTATCGCAACAGTGGCGGCCCTGTGCACACCGCACAAAGCCGCCACTGCCACCAGAACGTCTGCCTAGCGGGTGAGCTCCCAGCGGGCCCCGTGCGGGGTGTCCTCCACCGTGATCCCCGCCGCCGCCAACTGGTTCCTGATCGCGTCCGCCGCCGCGTAGTCCTTGCGCTCCCTGGCCGCCTTGCGCTGTTCGAGCGCGACCGCCACCAGCGCGTCCACCACCGGCGAGAGGTCCGAGCCCGCACTCCGCCACTGCGGCGAGCGGGGGTCGAGGCCGAGGACGTCCAGCATGTTCTGGGTCTCGGCGAGCAGCCGGGCCACGGCCTCCTTGTCGCCGCGCGACAGCGCCACGTTGCCCTCGCGCACCACCTCGTGCACGACCGCCAGCGCCTGCGGCGTGCCGAGGTCGTCGTCGAGGGCGTCCACGAACGCCTGCGGCAGCGGCGCGTCCGCGTCGACGTCGTGGATGACCTCGGCGGCGCGCGTGACGAAGCCCTCGATGCGCTGGTACGCGGCGGCCGCCTCCAGCAGGGCCTCCTCGGAGTAGTCGATCGAGGAGCGGTAGTGCGGCGCCGCCAGGTAGTAGCGCAGCTCCACCGGCCGGACCTTCTGCACCATCTCGGGGATCAGCAGCGAGTTTCCGAGCGACTTGCTCATCTTCTCCGCGCCGATCTTGAGCATGCCGTTGTGCATCCAGTAGCGCGCGAAGCCGTCGCCCGCCGCCTGGGACTGGGCGATCTCGTTCTCGTGGTGCGGGAAGATCAGGTCGATCCCGCCGCCGTGGATGTCGAAGGTCGGGCCGAGGTACTTCGTCGCCATGGCCGAGCACTCCAGGTGCCAGCCGGGGCGGCCGGGGCCCCAAGGGGTCGGCCAGGTCGGCTCGCCCGGCTTCTCCCCCTTCCACAGGGCGAAGTCGCGGGAGTCGCGCTTGCAGGACTCGTCGTCGGTGTCGGCCGCGGCCCGCATGTTGTCCAGCTTCTGGTTGGACAGCGCGCCGTAGCGATCGGCGTAGGACCGGACGTCGAAGTAGACGTCGCCGCCAGAGGCGTACGCGTGGCCGCGGGCGATCAGCCGCTCCATCAGCGTGATCATCTCGGGCACGTGGCCCGTGGCGCGCGGCTCGACGGTCGGCGGGAGGCAGCCGAGCGTGTCGTACGCCCAGGTGAAGGCCCGCTGGTTGCGCTCGGCCACGACGAACCAGGGCACGCCCTCCTGGGCCGCCACCCTGATGATCTTGTCGTCGATGTCGGTGACGTTGCGGCAGAAAGCCACGTCATAGCCGGATCGTATCAGCCAGCGCCGAAGCACGTCGAAGTTCACGCCCGAGCGGATATGCCCGATGTGCGGAGGAGCCTGCACGGTCGCCCCACACAGGTAAATCGACGCCCGGCCGGCTTCGACCGGAACGAATTCACGGATGGCGCGCGTGCTGGTGTCGTAGATGTGCAGGCTCACGAAGGCAAGGCTAACGCCTCAGAGGGCTAGTCACGCCGATAAATCCCGCCGTCACGCCGATAAATCAGCCTCGCAACGTCACTCTGTCCGGCGAGATCCGTACGATTACTCGCTCGACGCCCGGTTTGTCCTCCCATGGGAGCCCTCGGTACTTGTGCGAGAGCTCCTGAATGAGCGTACCTTCCGGGTCGGACGTGATGGTCACGCGCCCGCGTACCTCCACATACCTGTATGGATTGTCCGGATCGATGACCAGCAGGCTCGCCCGCGGGTCACGTTCGAAATTCCGCGGCTTCCGGCGCCCCCGCACAGTCGAGAACAGCACGTCGTCACCGTCCGTGCGTACCCACACGACCGTCGACTGCGGCCCGCCGTCAGGATTGAGGCTGGTCACCGTCGCATAATTCGGGGCATCCAAGAGTTTGCGCGCATCTTCCGACAGCTCGGCCATGTATCTCCCTTGATCGGTCCTGGTCCTCATTCTTCTGTAGGCTCGAACCGCCATGGACGTGACTCCCCCCTCTATACTGCGCCGCCTGGGCATTGCCCTGGCCGGGCTCGCGGTCGCCGCCCTTGCCGGGGCCGCGTGCGCTCTCTCCTTCGACGACCTGCGCGCGCTGGCCATCACCGGCGAGGCGGGTCAGGATCTCGCCTTCCTCTATCCGGCGGCCTTCGACGCGCTCCTGGTGGTCGCGCTGATCGACGTGCTGTTGCTGCGCTCCGCCCGGCTGCTGGTACGCGCGCAGGCCGCGTTCGTGCTGGTCGTGCTCATCGTGGCGGCAGCGGCGGCCAACGTGGCGACGGCGGTGCGGTTCGCGTTCGACGTGCGGGCGACGGCCGTGGGCGTGGCCCTGGCGCCCTGGGTCATGCTGGCCGTGGCCCTGTGGCTCTGGCTGCTGCTGATCAAGCACGTACAGGCACATCGGGCGGAGAGCGAGGAGACCGCGGCCGAGCAGGACATCGTCCCCTTCCATCCGGAGCCCGAGCGGCCGCCCGTCGAGATCTACTCGGAACGGCTCTCCGAGACGCCGCAGCCGGCGCCTGTCCAGGAAATCCCCAAGCCGGTCCGGGAAGTCCCCGAGCCGGTCCGGGAAGTCCCCGAGCCGGTCCAGGAGGCCCCCGAGCCGGTCCAGGAGGTCGAAGAGACCCCTGCCCCGGTGGCGGCGCAGGTGGCGGAGTGGCCCGTGCAGCACGAAGAAGCACCGGAGCCCCCCACGCGCCCCGTCCGCTGGGGCGACCGGGTCAAGCCGACGGACGTCCTGGTCCACCCGCGCGTCGACGAGAAGGACGTGGACACCCAGCCGCACCCCGTGATCGAGGATGACGTACCGGATCCCGGGCACGGCCCCGAGCTGGCCGACGACCTCGAGCGCCCGCGGGAGGACGAGTTAGAGGACACCGCCCCCCACCCGGTGATCCACGACGACGACGCCCCGGCCCCCGCCGAACGCCTCCGCAGCACCCCACGTCCCCCTGAAGACTGAGCCGTAAGACATGAGAGGGCCCGTCCGGCACGATCCCGGGCGGGCCCAGCTATTTCCGTATTTCCGTCTAGACGCTGGAGCCGCGTCGGAGCCCGGCGACCAGGCCCACGCCGACGATGGCCAGCACCACCTGCATCACCAGCTCGATCCAGTCGATGCCGTCGGTCGTCGCGACGCCGAGCACCTGAGCGATCAGCGTGCCTACCAGGGCGGCCACGATGCCGACGACGATGGTGAGGATCCAGCCGATGGCCTGCCTGCCGGGGAGCAGGAGGCGACCGATAGCGCCAATCACGGCGCCGATCACGATGGCGCCAAGGATGGACTGGATAGTCATGGTACGAAACCTCCCCGCGAGAGTGAGCGGTTCACTCCCACGGAGATGCTCGCTACCCGATCTACCGCTTTTATGCGCGGTCTTTACGAATGAGCAGGTCAGGTGGGTGTTCCGCGCGTACGCCCGGTGCGTCCCGCGGTGAAGCGCGTCACGAGGAGCACACCGATGACCGCCAGCACGAGCTGGAGTATGTGCTCGATCCAGTCGATCCCCCGCGTGTCGGCCACGCCGGCGGCCTGCGCGATCAGCGTTCCGATCAGGGCTGCCACGATGCCGACGATGAGGGTCAGGCCGATGGACATGTTCTGCCTGCCAGGAACGATCAGCCTGGCCAGGGCGCCGACGATGGCGCCGATGACGATCGCGGAAACTATCGCGCCGATCATGTGCTGCTCCCCCCGAAACGTTCACATGTCGTGGGGACACATACCCTCAGAGCAGGCAAAACAACCAAAAAGGGGAGACGGCGGTCCGTACCGCGCCAGTGACGAACCGCCGCCTCCTGATACAGCGGGCTTCGCGACGACCCGCCGGGACACCCTCACGCATCCACACGTAAGACGCCCGGCGTTCAGGAAAGGTTGACGACCAGGGCTGTCGCGACGGCCGCGATGCCCTCTCCCCGCCCGGTCAGCCCGAGCCCATCGGTGGTGGTGGCGGACACGCTCACAGGCGCGCCCACGGCGGCGCTGAGCGCCTTTTCGGCCTCGGTACGGCGCGGCGCCAGCTTGGGCCGGTTGCCGATCACCTCAATGGCCACGTTGCCGATCTCGTAGCCCGCGGCACGCACCTGCCGCGCGGTCTCCTCCAGCAGCGCGACGCCCGAGGCACCCGCCCATCGCGGGTCCGCGGTCCCGAACAGCTGCCCGAGATCACCCATGCCGGCCGCGGACAGCAGCGCGTCACACGCGGCATGCGCGGCCGCGTCGCCGTCCGAATGGCCCTCGAGTCCGGTCTCGCCCGGCCAGTGCAGGCCGGCGAGGTTGAGCTCACGTCCCGAGGCTCCTGAAGCGAACGGGTGGACGTCGACTCCGACGCCCACCCGTGGAAGATTGGTGTTCAGGAGTTGAGAACCTCGTCGAGCAAGGCCTCAGCCTTGTCCTCGTTGGTCTTCTCCGCCAGGGCAAGCTCACTGACCAGAATCTGACGCGCCTTGGCGAGCATGCGCTTCTCGCCCGCGGACAGGCCGCGCTCGCGGTCTCTCCGCCACAGGTCCCGAACGACTTCGGCGACCTTGTTCACATCGCCGGAGGCGAGCTTCTCCAGATTGGCCTTGTAGCGACGAGACCAGTTGGTCGGCTCTTCCGTGTGCGGCATCCGCAGGACATCGAAAACCCGCTCAAGGCCTTCCTGGCCGACAACATCGCGCACACCAACGAGTTCTGCGTTTTCGGCTGGCACCTGGACGGTAAGGTCGCCCTTGTCGACCTTGAGCACCAGGTAGGTCTTTTCCTCACCCTTGATGGATCGCTTCGTGATTGCTTCGATCCGAGCAGCCCCATGGTGGGGGTAGACGACTGTGTCGCCGACCTGGAAAGTCATGTGACAAGTACCCCTTCCGCTGTACTCCAGGGTACCACGCATCCACAGCCTCCCGGAACAGTGAAATCCTCATAACTGCAGGTCAAGGCCGCATATTAGGGCTTGACAAGTGCTCAACTCTATGTCTGGCATTTCCGGACATAGCTAATGACCTGCGGGGGCGTGGATATGACCATGGATTCGGATGGATATGGTGGGCGCTGCACATCACGCATGCGCGCCACCTGCGCTTAGCGCATGCGCGAGCCCTCCGCAAGACCAAGGAGAACCCGCCCGTGACCAGCCGTCGCTGGATTGTCGTCGCCGCGTTCTTGGCAGCCCCCATGCTGGCGGGCTGCGGGGCTGGATTCGACGCCACCACCAACAAGCCGTACGCGCCCAACGAGGCACTGGCATTGATCGAGAACGGTGCTTACGGCACGCGCGGCATTCAGATCCCGCAGGCGTTCATTCTCGGGCCCGACGCCGGTGCGCAGCTCGCCTGGCGCGGCTCCGCCCCGATCTACCTGAACATTCTCAACACCGCCGACACCCCCGACACCCTCGAGGCGGTCTCCGCGGGGAGCATGGGGACGGTCAAGGTCGCGGCCCCGATCCAGCTCCCGAGCCGCCAGCTCGTGAACACCGGCAAGCCCACCCCTCAGCTCATGCTCGACGCGATCCCCAAGAGCCTCAGGGGCGGCGAGAGCATCAAGCTGGACCTCCAGTTCGCCAACGCCGGGATCGTGTCCTTGAACGTCCCTGTGGTGACGCGCAGCCGCGAGTTCAAGGACTACCCGCCGGCGCCGAACGCCCCCGCGGCCCCCACGCCCACCCCGACGCCGTCCGCGTCGGCCTCCGAAGAATCCCACTGACCCTTCCCCGGAAACGCCGAAACCCTTGTTCCGGTACGCGACTCGTACCGGAACAAGGGTTTTCTACTCTTCGGTGGCGTCGAACTTGTAGCCCAGGCCGCGCACGGTGAGGATGCAGCGCGGGTTGGACGGGTCCGACTCGATCTTGGCGCGCAGGCGCTTGACATGGACGTCGAGGGTCTTGGTGTCGCCGACGTAATCGGCGCCCCACACCCGGTCGATGAGCTGGCCACGGGTCAGTACACGCCCCGCGTTGCGCAGCAGCACCTCCAGCAGCTCGAACTCCTTCAGCGGCAGCTGCACCTGCTCACCGCGCACGGCGACGACGTGGCGGTCGACGTCCATGCGCACGGGACCGACGGCCAGCACCGCGGTCTCCAGCTCCTCCGTCACGTCACCCTGGCGGCGCAGGACCGCGCGGATGCGGGCCACCAGCTCGCGCGACGAGAACGGCTTGGTGACGTAGTCGTCGGCGCCCAGTTCGAGGCCCACGACCTTGTCGATCTCGCTGTCCTTGGCCGTCAGCATGATCACCGGCACCTTGGAGCGCTGCCTGAGGGAGCGGCACACCTCCGTACCGGGCAGACCCGGAAGCATCAGGTCGAGCAGCACCAGATCTGCTCCGTTGCGGTCGAACGTGTCGAGAGCCTCGGGCCCGGTCGCCGCGACCGACACCTCGAAACCCTCTTTACGGAGCATGTAGGACAGGGCGTCGGAGAAGGACTCCTCATCTTCGACGACAAGTACGCGAGTCATTGGGCTGTCTCCAGGGGAATCGAGGGTGGTACTGCCACCGCCGTGCCGCCGAAGGCGGGCAGGCGGAGCGTGAAGGTGGAGCCGGACCCTTCCTTGCTCCAAACGGACACTTCGCCGGCGTGTGCGGCGGCGACGTGTTTGACGATGGCCAGGCCGAGCCCGGTGCCACCGGTCGCCCGCGACCTGGCCGCGTCGACGCGGAAGAATCGCTCGAAGATGCGTTCGAGCGCCTCCTCCGGGATGCCGATGCCCTGGTCGCTGACGCTGATCTCCACCGAGTCACCGGCGGGCCGCACGCTGACCACGACCCGGGTGTGCTCCGGACTGTACGCGACGGCGTTGTCGATCAGATTGCGCAACGCCGTCACGAGCAGTTCGTCGTCACCCCAGATGCGCAGGCCCTCGGTGCCGCCGGACACCAGGGTGATGTCCTTGGCGACGGCCTTGGTGTTGCAGTGGTCGATGGCGTCGTGGATGGACTCGTCGATCGAGACCTGTCCGGGGGTGGGGATGGGCTCGGCGCCCTGGATCCTGCTGAGTGTGATCAGGTCTTGGATGAGGTAGTTGAGCCGGGCGGCCTCGTGCTGCATGCGCCCGGCGAAGCGGCTGACCGCCTCGGGGTCGTCGGCGGCGTCCTGAATGGTCTCCGCCAGCAGGCTCATGGCGCCCACCGGGGTCTTCAGCTCGTGGCTGACGTTCGCGACGAAGTCACGGCGTACGGCCTCGACCCTGCGGCGCTCGGTCTGGTCCTCCGCGAGCACCAGGACCTGGCCGTGCGAGCCGAGCGGAGCCACGCGTACCGCGAAGTTCGTGGTCTCCTGGCCGAACTTGTGCCCCGCCACGTCGATCTCGCTCTCGCGGATCTCGCCGTCACGGCGTACCTGCCGGGCCAGTGCCAGCAACTCGGCGGCCATCAGCCGGTCACCCTTGACCAGCCCGAACGCCCGCGCGGCCGAGCTGGCGCGCAGCACCTTGTCATGCGCGTCGAGCACCACGGCGGAGGAAGGAAGCACGGCCAGCACGGACGCGACGCCCTGCGGCAGCGCGCTCCCGGTCTGTGTGCCATCCTCCACGGCAGCGCGTTTCGGAGCCTCGATCTGGTTTCGGTAGAAAAGGACCGCCAGGGCGCCCACGACGAACCCGGCCAGGGCCGCGAAGCTCATGGCCATCTCACTCATGTCTTCGATGGTAGGTGGCCTTCTCCCAGGCGCAGACCCTCTCATCAGGGATGGAAGGCCCCTTTCCTGGAAAGTTCATCTGACGGTAGGGGTTCGTTCATCGAGGGGCACGTACGGTGACCACATGCGCGACGCGTACCACGAAGAACTTGATTCGCTGACCGACAAGCTGGTCGAGATGACCAGGCTTGTCCGCTCGGCCATTTCCCGTGCCACCACGGCCCTCCTCGACGCCGACCTTCAGCTCGCCGAGAGTGTCATTTCCCGGGACGAGGAAGTGAACGCGACGTTCGCCGAGGTCGAGGCCTCGATCTTCGACCTGATGGCCCGGCAGCAGCCGGTGGCCGTGGACCTGCGGATGGTCATCACGGCGCTGCGCATGGGCACCGACCTGGAGCGCATGGGCGACCTCGCCGTCCACGTCGCCAAGGTCGCCCGCCTGCGCCACCCCGAGTCGGCGATCCCGGCCGAGGTGCGCTCGACCATCGTGGAGATGGGCCAGATCGCGGAGAACCTCGTCACCAAGACCGGCAGCTGCATCGCCTCGCGGGACGTGGACTCGGCGCTGGAGCTGGAGCAGGACGACGACGCGATGGACCGGCTGCACCGGCGGCTGTTCCGCAACATCCTGTCCAAGGACTGGGAACACGGGGTGGAGCCGGCGATCGACATCACGTTGATCGGGCGCTACTACGAGCGGTACGCGGACCACGCGGTGCGGGTGGCGGCGGATGTCGTCTACCTGGTCACGGGGGCTCGGCCCAGCTGACAGCGAGGCCTTCCCAAAGGCGTGGTCTTCGCAGGCGAGGCGCGCTTCGCGCGAAAGGGCTCAGGCTGTGTTGTGTGGGGGCAGGCCCCCCCCCCCCCCCC
>NZ_JBSGFQ010000231.1:0-8921 GCF_053603495.1 Nonomuraea sp. NPDC004186
TGATGCTCAACGAGGAGTCCCGGATGATCGCCCTCGTGGTCACCGGGATCATCGTGATCGGCGGGCTGGCCATCTGGATGCGGTTCGACACCGTCGGCCAGCGGCGCAAGGAGGCCCAGAAGGCCCAGGTCGAGGCCGAGTTCGAGGAACTGTCCGAAGAGCCGGCGGCAGGTGGCTTCCCGGTGCCGCCGCTGGACCTGCCGCACTACCACGGCGTCTCCCGGCCGTGAGCGCCCCGGAACCCCGCCCTCCCCGGGGGGCGGGCGGGCCGCCGGTCCTGATCAGCCGAAGCGCAGCGGCAGCGTGTCCGGGCCCTGGATCCCGAGGGGGCCCTGCCAGGCGACCGGCCCCGCGACGGAGGGCGGGCCCAGCCGGGCGGCGAGGATGGGCAGCGCCTCCCCGATCTCGACGCGGGCCAGAGCCGCGCCCAGGCAGTGGTGCGGGCCCGCGCCGAACTGCAGAGGGGGATTGTCCCTGACCGCCGTGATGTCGAATCGATCGGCGTTCTTGTGCGCACGCGGGTCGCGCTGGGCGATGCTCACGCACATCGTGAGGAACGTCTCGCGCGCGATGCGCAGTCCCTCGTAGTCGAAGTCCTCCGCGGCGAACCGGTAGATGGTGCCCGCCGAGGGAAGCCAGCGCATCACCTCTTCAACGGCCTGGGCCGCCAGCTCCGGCCGCTGCCCCAGCAGGGTCCACTGGTCGGGGTGCTCGGCGAAGACGACCATGGCGTTCGCGAGCTGGTAGCGGGTGTTGTCCTGGGCGCCGAACACGAGCGTGACCAGCAGGTTGCGCAGCTCGTCCCTGGTGACTCGGCCGTCGTCGGCCTGGTAGGCCGCGACCAGGGCGGAGCTGAGGTCGTCGGTGGGCCTGGCCGACTTCTCCTCGATGAGGAAGTCGGCGTAGTCGTTCAGGCCGCGTACCGCCGCTTCCACCCGGGTGACGACGTCGCCGCCGGTCGCGAGGCTGAAGACCAGGCCGATGTCCCTGGTCCAGGCTCCGAACACGTCGTAGTCCTCGGGCGGCACGCCGAGCAACCGGCACATGACCGTCAGCGGCAGCCGGGAGCCGAAGTCCTCGACGAACTCGCACGTCCCGGCCGACGCCAGGCCCTCGGTCAGCTGCTCGGCCTGCTCCCGGATGAACGGCCGCAGGCTCTCCACCGTGCGCGCGGTGAACGCCTTGCTCGTCAGGCGGCGCAGGCGGCGGTGGTCCTCTCCTTCGTGGTTGACGATCATCGGGACGAACCAGTCGTAGATCGGGCCGTCGAAGATCCCGTTCGTCTCCAGGTACCGCTTGCCGTTGTGGTCCAGCCTCCGGTCGCGCAGGAGGTCATTGGCCTGCTCATAGCGCAGGACGAGCAGGCCGATGGGGCTGGTCGCGTACCAGCTTTCCGCTTGGGCCGCGGAGACCTCGGGGGCGCCGAAGTCGAAAGCCGGATCCAGGACATCGAGGAACGGCACGTTCGGGGGAGTGGGTTCCTGGCCCACGGATGTCGACAACGTCATCCTCCCTGCAGAGATGGGCGTACGGTCCACACTCCCCGGCATCACGGCGAAAATGAAGTAACGCGCCACGCACTCTTTTGAGTCATGACCATCCGTCCGGAGCGATCAGGACGCCGTGTTCTTCTTACGGAAGGCGGCCAGTTCCTTGGCGGCCTCGTTCAGATCCTTGGCGGTGTCGATGGCCCGCCAGTACACCCCTTGCGGCAACTCATAACCCGCCAGGCGGCGCTGGCGGGCGAGGTACGGGAACGTGCTTCGCTCATGGTCGCCGACATCCGGGAGCATCGAGGCGAACTCGGCGGAGAAGACATAGACCCCGGCATTGATCGGATAGGGCGACGGCGGAGCCTCGACGAAGTCCAGGACGTTGCCGAAACGGTCGATGTCCACGGTCCCCCAAGGGAGCCGAGGGCGAGCCAGGGCGAGGGTAGCATGGGCGTCGCGCTCATGGTGGAAGTCCGCCATGGCGCGCAGGCTGAAGCGGGTCCAGATGTCGCCGTTGGTGGCGTACCAGGGCTCATCCGGTCGGGGCAGGGAGGCGGCGGCGAACTTCAGCCCGCCACCACGCCCGAGCGCTTCGGTCTCGATCACCGGGGTCACCTTGAGCGGCAGACTCGCCCCGCCCAGCCAGTCGAGCACGACCTCGGACAGGTAGCCGCAGGAGATGATGGCATCGGTCACTCCCTCCGTCGCCAGCCATTCCAGCTGGTGGCCGATGATGGGCAGGCCGGTGCCCGGGATCTCGATCATCGGCTTGGGATGGGTGTCGGTGTACGGGCGCAGGCGTGATCCCTTGCCACCGGCGAGGATCACGGCCTGGGTGACCGGCCGCGACACCAGCGGCGACTCACCGGCGGACGGGATGAGATCATCGAAGGTCATCCCCGCAATTTATACGCGGTCGAGTAACTTGCGCCGACACGCTCACCCGGCCCCGAAGCGTTCGGCGAACGCGGCCCGGTTGGCCGACTCCTCCGACCGGGCCCACACCGCGAACACCACCCGTTCGAACACCCCGCCCTCTGCCAGGTGGGCGTGGAAGGCCGCGGCGACCTCATGCGGGTCGTTGCGGAACACCCCGCACCCCCACGCCCCGAGCACGAGCTGCCGCGCGCCGTGGTGCGCGGCGACCGCCAGCACGCGTCCGGCACGCTCGTGCAGCGCGCGCCGGATCCGCGGCCCCGCGCCGGGCTCACGCCGCAACAGTTGCCCGGCGTTGGGCGCGGGCGAGGTCAGGAACGAGACCGGGTACGGCTCGCTCAGCAGCCGGCCACGGTCGTCGCGGTGCACCGGCACATCGGGAGACCAGATGACCCGGTGGCTGTAGAGCAGGTCGGAGGAGGCGCGGTGCGCGGCGTAGTAGTCGGGGGCGTTCAGCAGACACGGGTACAGCAGGCTCGCGCGGCACAGGTCCTCCTCCTGCGCCTTGGCCCCGCCGAGGTAGCCGCCTCCGGGGTTGCGGGCCGAGGCGAAGTTCAGCACGGCGATCCGTTCGGCGCCCGCCAGGTGCAGCCGCCGCGCGGCCTGCAGGCTGCCTTCCGCGGTGACCTCGAAAGACGTGCGGCGGCCCGCGGCGGTCGGCGCGGCGATCGGCTCGTCCGGCGGATGGCTCACCGTGCCGGCGATCGCCGCGGCCAGCGCGGGACCCACGGTGACGAGGGTGCCGTCCTCGGCGGTGTACCGGCCGTCGGCGGCGATCTGCTCGTTCACCGTCGCGACATGGCTCAATCTGTTGCCCACACGTCCGCATCGTAGATCGTGACCGCCGCCGCGATCGAACGATTTTGCGGCCCGGCCCGTCCGCGTGGGCGGCCCTGCACGCGGTCGAGTGCTGTCTCGTCCGGAACATGGCGGGTCGGTGAAAGCCGGGTGCGGTGCGCGAGCGGCAGGCTGTCCTGGCCAGGCAAGCTGATGTGACAAAGGGGAGCACTTTCATGTCGACTGTCGTGATCGCCGCCGCGGCGGTGTTCTTCCTCGGGATGGGCGTTTACGGCCTCCTCGCGCCTGCCGCGCTGATCAGGCCGTTCCGGATCGTGGCCGACTCGGCCGAGGCCCGGACCGAGGTCCGTGCCGTGTACGGAGGCTTCGGCGTGGCCGTCGCGGGCCTGCTGCTGGCCGCGGCGGCCGACGCGGGCGGGCTGCGGACGGGCGTGGTCGTGACCGTCGCCGGGTCCCTGCTGGGCATGGCCGCCGGCCGGCTGGTGGCGCGGTCGGTCGAGCGGCCGTCGGCGTTCTATCCCTCGTGGCTGTATTTCTGGGTGGAGGCCGTGGGCGGTGGCGCGCTGCTGGCAGCCATCGCCTGGTGAGCCGTCCCGTCACACCAGGGGATCCAGGCACCGGATCGTGAGCCGCCGGGAGAGCAGCGCGCTCGGGGGAAGGCCGAACATCGCGTGGAACGCGGTGCTGAAGTGGGAGGGGCTGGCGAAGTAGCCGTCGGCCGCGGCACGGGTGAGGTTCCCGCCCGCGGCCAGCGCACGACCGGCCCGGTGCATCTGCGCCCACAGCCGAAACCTCCGGTACGAGGTGCCCGTACGTTCCCTGAACAGCCGCAGGAAGCGTGACTCCGACAGTCCCAGCTCGGCGGCCAGCAGCGCGGCGGGCAAGGGCTCGTCCGCGCCGATCAGGCGGCGCATGGCGGCGGCGATCCGGGGGTCGGTGAACGACGGCGGCTCATGGCCGGTGGCCTCGTCCGCCCAGGCGGTGATCTGCCGGTCCGGGCTGTGCGCGGAGATGGCCGCCGCCCGGACCAGAAGGCCGGCCTCGGCTTCGTGCCCGGTCATCACGTCGCCGTCGCCGGCGGTGAACCTGGCCCGGCACGCCCGGTCCTCGGCCGAGCCCGGGTCGAGGTAGAGGAAGACCATGCGGTCGCCACCCGCCGTGAGCTGGTGCCGGACCCGTGGCGGGATGAGGGCGGTCCGCGCCCGCAGTTCGCCGCCGGGCGCGCGTCGTACGGCGAAGGGCGCGTCCACGCCGACGGCCACGCACGCCACCGCGCCGGAGTGCGGGCCCAGCCGCAGGGACGGCCCCGCGTACAGGGCGCGGCCGGGCCACAGCCACACCGCCGCCTCCCCGCCCACAGCTTCCCGGACCGGAGGCGACGGACAGGTCCGTGAAAGCGCTGACATCGACGTCTCCCGCAGGCTTGCCGGATTATGAGGGTTCATCGGAGGATACGGTGCGCTTGTTCACCCATCGGCATCGCGTTGTCCTGCGGCACAATCGTGTGATGACCGATCATTTGTTGCCATTCATCGGCCTGTGCCTGCTGATCACGATTACGCCCGGTCTCGATACTGCCGTGGTCGTCCGCAGCACGATGAAGTCCGGCCGGTCAGCGGGTATGCGTACCGCGCTCGGTTGTGCGGCGGGGCTCTTCGTGCACGCCACGCTGGTCGCCTTTGGTCTGGCGGAGCTGTTGTTGCGCAGCGAGGCGCTGTTCGCGCTCGTCAAGTTCACCGGTGCGGTGGTGCTGGTCGTCCTCGGCGCCCGCTCGCTGTGGGCGGCCTGGCGCATCGGCCCCGCGCACGGGGGCGTCGAACCGGCCCTCACCGAGCCCGAACGGCGCGGCACACCCTTCCTGCAGGGGCTCCTGACCAACCTCACGAATCCGAAGGCCACGCTGTTCTTCCTGGCCGCTCTCCCGCAGTTCGTGCCGGCCGGCTCGCCGGGCCAGGCCGTGCCGGTCGCTCTGGGACTGGCGATGATCGCTGTCGCCTTCAGCATGACCGGGCTGGGCCTGATCGCCCTGAGCGTGCACCGCGTTCGTCACCTGCTCCGCTCCCGGCGCGTCCGGCGCGTCCAGGAGGCGCTCCTCGGCGCCACCCTGATCGCGCTCGGAGTCCGGGTGGCCACCGAGTAACCCCCGGCCGTGCTCAGTGGCCGTCAGCCACGGCGCAACTCCTTGATCAGCTCGGCCTGCCGGCGGACCTCGCAGAGCAGCCAGCCCTGCACCAGCCCCGCCACGAAGGCGGCGGCGACCGGCGCGTACTTGATCACGCCCGGCGGCAGCAGCATCGCCAGACCGTCCAGCTCCCGCGTCGCGGGCCGGGCGGGAACCGGCGTGGCCGAGGGGGCCGGGGCGCCGATGAGGGTGGCGAGGTTCGCGGCGAACTGCTGCAGGAGCCGGCCGGACACGGTCGCGATGGCTCCCTTGCCGAACTGCACGATCTTCCCGCGGATCAGCAGGTCGGTGCGGACCCGCAGCAGCGACCCGGCCGGCGCCTCCGCCACGGTGAGGACGACCTCGGCCTCGGCGTCGCCGCCGCCGTGCGTGTCGGCGCCCCGCCCCTGCAGCCGCAGCAGCCGCCGCCCGGCGTCCACCTCCAGAAAGCGGACCGTGCCGGTGTACGCGGCGGTGACGGGGCCGACCTTGACGGTGACCCCACCCTGGTAGGCGTCGCCGTCGCGGCCGTCGAGCGCGGCGCCCGGCAGGCACGTCACGACCCGTTCCACGTCGCTGATCAGCGCGAAGACCTCGTCGGGCGGGGCGGGGACGGTGATCTCGTTGTCCAGGATCATCGCGCGTCTCCCCGGGCCTCGCGCCGTTCGCGGGCGCACCGTTCGATCGCGTCGACGATGCTCTGGTAGCCGGTGCACCGGCACAGGTTCGAGGACACCACCTCGCGGATCTCCTCTCGTGTCGCGTCGGGACGTTCGGCGAGGAATCCCTCGGCGAGCATCAGGAATCCGGGCGTGCAGAACCCGCATTGCAGCCCGTGGCAGGCCGAGAAGGCCCGCTGCAGGTCGTTCAGCTCGCCGTCGTGGGACAGCGACTCCACCGTGCGGATGTCCCGCCCCTCGGCCTGCGCGGCGAAGATCAGGCATGCGCGTACGGGGGCGCCGTCGATCAGGACCGTGCAGGCGCCGCAGACGCCGTGCTCGCAGCCGACGTGCGTGCCGGTCAGGCCGATGTGGTGGCGCAGCACGTCCACCAGCGTGTAGCGCGATTCGATCACCAGGTCGTCGTGGCGCCGGCCGTTCACGGTCAGGCTGATCAGCAGTTTCTCCGTCACGGGCACGCTCCGATCGCCCGCTGCACCGTCTCGGGCCTGATGGGGGTGTCGTCCAGCTCCACGCCGGTGGACCGCAGGGCGTCGTTGACCGCGTTGAGCACGGCCGCCGGGGCGCCGATGGTGCCGCCCTCGCCGGCGCCCTTCGCGCCGCTCTCGGTGAACGCGCACGGCGTCTGCAGGTGGTGGATCTCGATGTCCGGGATCTCGCAGGCGGTGGGCACCTTGTAGTCGATGAACGACGCGCACTCCGGCTCCCCCTGGGCGTCGTAGGTGACCCGCTCGTACAGCGCCCCGGCGATGCCCTGCGTGATGCCCCCGCGGCACTGGCCCTCGACGACCTGCGGGTTGATGGCCACGCCGCAGTCCTCCACGCAGACGTAGCGCAGGATCTCCACCTGGCCCGTGCCGGGGTGCAGCTCCACGACCACGCCGTGCGCGGCGTTGGAGAACGTGCCGTCGCCCTGCACGTCGAACGACGCGCTCGCGGTCAGTCCCGGCTCGGCGTCCTTCGGCAGCAGGTGCGCCTTCAGGTAGGCCACCTCGGCCAGCTCGCGGTAGGTCAGGGCGCGCCCGTGGTCGTCGCGCCGCCGCACGGACCCTTCGTGCAGCTCGACGTCGTCGCCGGTGGTGTCCAGCAGGTACGCGGCCAGGCGCAGCAGCCGGTCGCCCAGCGCGCTCGCCGCCCGGGCGACGGCGCTGCCGCCGATGGTGGCCGACCGGCTGGCGAACGTCCCGAACCCGTACGGGACCCGGTCGGTGTCACCCTGATGGATCTTGACCTGGGCGATGTCCAGCCGCAGCCGGTCGGCGACGATCTGGGCCATCGTGGTCTCGTGGCTCTGCCCGTGGCTCATCGTGCCGGTGGTCACGGTCACGGTGCCGCTCAGGTCCATCCGCGCCTCGGCCAGGTCGAAGCCGGGCACCACCGCCATCTTGCGCTTGGCGAACGCGGCGGAGCCGTAGCCGGTGCGCTCGTTGAAGCAGGAGTAGCCGATGCCGACATGGCGGTGCTCGGCGGCGGCGGCCTCCCGGCGCTCGTACCAGCCCTCGTCGCGCAGCAGCCGCTCGCAGAAGTCCAGCGACTCCAGGTAGGAGCCGGGGTCGTAGGTGACCTCGTTGACCCCGGTGTAGGGGAACTCGGTGATCAGGTTGCGCCGCCGCACCTCGACCGGGTCCAGGTCCAGCTCGCGGGCGGCCCGCTCCATCAGCCGCTCCATGACCATCACGATCTGGGGCCTGCTCACCCCTCGGTACGGCGCCGACGGCGCCTTGTTGGTGGCGACGGCCCGGGCGCGCACCCGGTAGGCGGGCACCCGGTAGACGCCGGGCAGCTCCGCCGAGGCCATCAGCGGCTCGATCCCGGCCGTGAACGGATAGCAGGAGTAGGCGCCCATGTCGCACACGATGCCGGCGTCCAGCGCGAGCATCCTGCCGTCCTCGTCGAACGCGGCGCGCACGTCGTAGTGCTGCTCGCGGGCCAGGAACGACGCGGTGAGCGCGTCGCGCCGGTCCTCGATCCACTTGACCGGGCGGCGCAGCCGCAGGGCCGCCGCGGCGGCGGCGAGCTCCTCCCGGCCGACGACGCACTTCAGCCCGAAGCCGCCGCCCATGTCGGGCGCGATGACGCGTACGGCTCGCTCGTCCAGGCCGAGACATTCGGCCAGCAGGGTGCGGACCAGGTGCGGCACCTGCGTGCAGGTGTGCACCACGAGCTGTTCCTCGCGCGGGTCCCAGCTCGCGACGGCGCCCCGGGTCTCCAGCGGCAGCGCGTTCTGCCGGGCGGAGTTCACCCGCACGTTCACCACCCGGTGCGCTCCCGCGAACACGGCGTCGATGCCCTCGGTGGCGAACATCGACACGTCCACCAGCGTGTTGGCCGTGGCGGCGGGGTGCAGGAGCGGCGCGCCGGGGGCGAGCGCCTGCTCGGCGGAGACCACCGGCCGGTCCGCCTCGTAGGTCACCCGGGCCGCCTCCACGCCGTCCTCCACGGCGTAGGGGTCGCCGGCGAGCACGACGGCGACCGGCTCGCCGACGTAGCGCACCCGGTCGCGGGCCAGCACCGGCATCGCCGTCGGCACGAACTCCGACGGCGGCCGGTCGAGGATCGCGGTGATGTCGCCCAGGTCGAGGTCGGCGGCGGTGAAGGCGGCCACCACGCCAGGCGTCGCCAGCGTCGCGGACAGGTCGACTCCGGTCACGGTGCCGTGGGCGACCGTGCTGCGGACGAACTGCGCGTGCAGCGTCCCGGGCACGTGGAGGTCGTCGACGAACCTTCCGTGACCGCTCAGCAGCCGTGGGTCCTCCAGGCGGGCGGCCGGCCTTCCGACCCAGCTCATCGCGTCATCGCCGCCTCGCAAGCCCGTTCGACCAGGGTCCGGGTGAGAACCCGGCGATATCCGGA
>NZ_JBSGFQ010000232.1:0-8745 GCF_053603495.1 Nonomuraea sp. NPDC004186
GGCGATCCCGGCGCTCCACCGGCTGCGCCACATCCCGCCCAGCGGCTGAGACGGTTATTCACCTTGGTGTCGATCCGTCGCGCGACGGATCGACAGCCTCGGACGGCAAGGTGATCCGCTGGGAGGTCGCCGAGACCGACGTGGCGGCACAGCGGTTCTACCAGCGCATCGGGGCCGGCCTGGTCTCCAAGTCCCGCGCCGCCGGGGAGCCATGACGGGTCCGCGGGCCAAGCAGACGCTTGGCCGATGAGGCGGGGGAGTGGGGCGGTGGCCGGACCCCGGAGTCGTTCGGGTCGCGCGCTGTGCGGCTCAGTGGGGGACCACTCCGTTCGCGAGGACCTGGCGGTAGGCGGTCACGCGGTCCTCGGCACTGTCCAGGCAGCAGCTGGAGCATTTCACCGCTTCGTCGGAGGTGTAGTAGAGGCAGCACGTGTTGCGTAGGTAGAACAGCCCTTCGCGATCGCCCTCTCGCAGCCTGATCACTTCGCCGAGCTTTTCCAGGCCGCCGGTGGAGGCGGCGAGGAACTCCTCGTAGGCTCGGTGCAGCCGATCGACGTCGCCGCCGAGCCGGCTTGCGATGCAGAATGCCGCCGCGCACCCGTGCGCCACTCCGCCATGGAGCTGGCGTAGGCCCGCCCGGGTGCGCGTGTGCATGGCGTGCGCGAGCGGGAGGAGATGCTCGTCGAGCACCCAGGAGACAAGCGTGTCGACAGGCGCCTCCACGGCGTTCGGCTCGCGTAGCGCGACCGCCTCGAACCCGTGGTGCTCGGAGAGCCGGATGGCGACGTTGCGCGGTCGCATGTCCACGACCACCCGGTCGAGCGCCCATGCCAGCAGCGCGGACGCGGTCACGGTGCCCGCGTACACGGCCATGACGGTCAGTGCGGTGGCGTGATCCGACTTCTGGCCGCTGGCCACCCGCTCGGCTTCGAGCACACGGGAGAGTTCGTCCGATGAGGAGTCGAGCAGCCGGTCGCATGCGATCCAGCCGTCGTGCGGCGTCAGGCCACGTTCAAGCCGGAAGCGGTCCCCGAACGACTCCAGTCGCGAAAAGACATCCATCACTGCACAACCGCACTACGTATCGCCATAGTAGAGGATGATACCCCTAACGGGTATATGGTTTCCAGGGCCGGACGACCACTCCTGGGGCACGAGCCGGTCGTAACCGACGACCTCACCGTCCACTTCCCGGGGCCGGCGACCGG
Source organism: Nonomuraea sp. NPDC004186 (assembly GCF_053603495.1). NCBI lineage: Bacteria > Bacillati > Actinomycetota > Actinomycetes > Streptosporangiales > Streptosporangiaceae > Nonomuraea > Nonomuraea sp. NPDC004186. The sequence goes on from NZ_JBSGFQ010000232.1 coordinate 1,209, forward strand.
AAGGGCTACGGCTCGCCGACATTTACCCGGTACGGTCCGGGAGAGGGTGCGGATGTCGTTCGTCAACCGGCCCGGACAACTCATGTGGCAGCCTGGAGGAGCTGGGTCGTATAGGCGTGGGACGGGGATCGGGCCAGGTCGTCGGCCGGGCCGTGCTCGACGACCCGGCCTGCCTGGAGGACCAGGATGCGGTCGCACGACTGGACGGCCTCGCCCAGGTCGTGGGTGACGAGCAGGACGGCGAGGCCGCGTTCGACGGCCAGGGATCGCAGCGTGGTGGCGATCCCCGCGCGGGTGGAGACGTCCAGCATGGAAGTGGCCTCGTCCGCGATGAGCAGCGCGGGGCTGCCGGCGAGAGCTCGGGCGATGGACACCCGCTGGCGCTGGCCGCCGGACAGCTGGCCGGGGAAACGGGCGAGGAACTCGGAATCGTCCGGCAGCCCGGCGGCGGTCAGCGATTCCCGGACGCGGCCGAGCCATTCGCCCCGGGGCACTCCGGCCACCACCAGCGGCTCGGCCACCAGTGCCGCCACCCGCATGCCAGGATGGAGCGAATCGTAGGGGTCCTGGTGGACGAAGCCGATCCGTCGTCGCAGGCGGCGCAGTGCACGGCCGGCCGTCAGCTCCCGGCCTTCGAGCGTCACGCGACCGGCGGTCGGTTTGATGAGACCGAGCAGAATCCGGGCAAGCGTGCTCTTGCCCGATCCGCTCTCGCCCACGAGGCCGACGATCTCGCCCGCGCTGATCTCGAGGTCGACGTCGCGCAGCGCGTCCACGACACGTGAGCGGGCCCGGTAGGTGTGCCGGATGCCTGACGCGCTGACCACGGTGCTCCCCGACGGGCTGTCGACGCGGGGCACGTTCGGGTAGGAGGGGTGGTCCGGCTCGTCGTGACGGTGGCAGGCGACCTGCGCCTCTCCGCGTGCGACCAAGGGCGGCGTCTCCTCGCGGCAACGGTCGACGGCGAGCGGGCAGCGGGCCGCGAACGCGCAGCCGGCCGCGATGTGCCCCAGGGCGGGCGCGGATCCGGGGATGCTGCCCCAGGCGATCTCGCGGTCGGCGACGGGGGTCGCGCCGAGCAGTCCCGCCGTGTAGGGGTGGGCGGAGGCCGGGGACAGCGCGCGAGCCGGGCGGACTTCGGCGAGGCGGCCCGCGTACATGATGGCGACGCGGTCGGCGTACGGCAGCAGCCCGGCCAGGTCGTGCGAGACGATCAGCATGCTGGTGCGGAGCCCGGCCAGGAGGGCGAGGACCTGCCGCTGGGTGATGGCGTCCAGCCCGGTGGTGGGTTCGTCCGCGACCAGCAGGTCCGGCTCGCCGGCCAGGGCGAGCGCGATGGCCACCCGCTGGCGTTGCCCGCCGGACAGCTCGTGCGGATATGACCTGAGCATCGTCCCCTGGAGCCCGACGCGGTCGAGCAGGTCGGCGGGCTGGGCCGTGCCGCCGTGCAGGGTGAGCATCTCGGCGAGCTGGGCGCCGATGCGATGCACGGGGCTGAGTCCGGTCATCGCGCCCTGCGGCACGGTGGCGACGCGGGTGCCACGCACGCCTGTCCAGTCGGTCCGTCCGACCAGTTCGTGTTCGCCCAGCAACGCGGACCCGCCGGCATGTGACGTGGAGGGGAGCAGGCCGAGCAGGGTGCGGGCCAGCGAGGTCTTGCCGCAGCCGCTCTCGCCGACCAGCGCCAGGATCTCGCCGTCGGCGATGTCGAGGTTGACGTGCGAGACCGCGGCCAGGCCGCCGTACCGGACGGTCAGGTCACGTACTTTCAAGGTCATCGAGCAGCCTCCCGCAGGGCAGGGTTGAGCCGTTCCTCCACCGCGACGCCGATCAGGGCGAGGGAGAGCACTGTGAGCGTGATGGCGGCGCCGGGCGGCAGCGCCCACCACAGCCAGGCGTCGGACAGGAAGACGCCGTTGGTCTGCACCCAGTAGAGCGTGGTGCCCCAGCTCGGCGAGGTCGGGTCGCCGAGGCCGAGGAAGGACAGGGTGGCGTCGTAGATGATGGCGACCTTCGCGGTGCGGACGAAGACCGGGATGAGCAGCGGCCCGATGAGGTACGTGCCGTGCCGGGCCAGCAACCACCAGGCCGGTGCGCCCATGGCCCGCGACACCTCCAGATGACCGCGGGACCAGGCGGTGAGCACCCCGGCTCGGAGCACGCGGGCGGGGACCGGCCACAGGATGAGCGCCAGGATCGCCGCCCGTATGCCGAAGGACTGGCCGAGGAACGCGGCCGCCAGGATGTAGAGGATCAGCTCGGGCAGGATCAGCAGGACGTCCGCGCCGCGCATCAGCGAGACCGACAACCAGCGCGGGCCGATCCCGGCGGCGCCGCCGATGATCGCGGCCAGCAGCGTGGTGCAGACGGCGACGATGAACGCCAGCCCCAGGGACGTGCCGGCGCCCACGATGAGCTGGTCGAGCAGGTCCCGGCCGAGATCGTCGGAACCCAGCGGCAAGCCTGCCCGCGGCGGTGCGTACGGCTCGGCCACGCGCTCGCGCCCCGCACCGTCGGGCAGGACGGCTCCGTACGCCGCGATGGCGACGATCGCGACGAGGACGCCGACGCCGATCACTCCTTGCGCGCCGAGCAGGTTCCGGCGCGGCGCCTTGAGGAACATCATCTCCGGTCTCCGGTTCTGGCACGGGGATCCAGCAGCGGGTACGTCGCGTCGGCCAGCGCGTTCATGAGCACCACCATGACGGTGAGCACCAGGAACGCCCCCTGCATGAGCGGGTAGTCGCGGGCGGTGATCGCGTCGAAGGTGAGCCGCCCGAGCCCGGGATAGGCGAAGACGGTCTCGACCACGATGGCCCCGGCGGCCAGGAAGCCGATCTCCAGCATGAGGATCGTGTGCACGGGCAGCAGCGCCGGGCGCAGGGCGTGCCTGCGCACGAGCCTGCCGTACGGCACTCCGCGGGCGTGGGCGTGCTGCACCGGCTCGCTGGTCAGGACGGTGAGCAGGGACGAGCGGGTGTAGAGGAACAGATATCCCATGCCGGTGACGGTCAGCGTCGTCACCGGAAGGACCAGGTGCTGCAGAACCCCGCCGACCGTCACCCCTTCCGGCCCGGACACGCCGTAGGTGGGCAGCAGCTGGAGCTTCACCCCGAACAGGACGATCAGCAGCATGCCCAGCCAGAACTGCGGGACCGAGTCGGCGACCACGGCCGCGCCGAGCAGCCCGGAGCCCTTGCCCCGGCGGCGACGCAGGGCGCCCGCGACGCCCAGCGTCACCCCCAGGACGGCGGTCACCGCAGTGCTGGTGCCCACCAGGAGCAGCGTCCACGGCAGCGCGTCCGCCAGCGCCTGGGTGACGGGCCGGCCGTCCGACAGCGAGGTGCCGAGGTCCAGGGTGAACACGCCGGTCAGGTAGTCGAGGAACTGCTGGGGGAGCGGCCGGCCGAAGCCGTACTGCGTGGCGATCTGCGCGCGCTCGTCGGCGGTCAGCCTGGCCAGCGCCTCCGGGCTGCCGAACAGCTTGAGCGGGCCACCCGGGAGCGCCCGGGGGAGCGCGAAGTTGAGCGTGAGCGCGACCAGCAGCACCGAGAGGTATTCGGCCAGCCTGCCGGCGATGTAGCGGGGGTAGCCGCGGCGGACGGCCTGGACGGCCGTCATCCGAGCCGGTAGTCGACGAGGGAGAACTTGTTCAGCGCGCCGGAGCCGTTCTGCCAGGTCCAGTTGCTGTAGACGTCCTTACGGAAGGCGTAGGCGCCGTTGCGGTAGTACAGGGTGAGGAACGGCAGCTGCTCCGCTATCTGGGCCTGGAGCTTCTTGGCGGCCTCCGTTCTGGCCTCCATGGTGGGCGCGGCGGTCATGGTGGCGATCGTCTCGTCGACGGCCGGGCTCTTGAAGCCGACGACATTGAGGCTGCCGTCGTCCGGGTCGGAGGCCAGAAGCTGGGCGATGGTGCCGCTGCTGAGCATGACGGGAGCGGACCAGCCCCACATGGACATGTCGTAGTTGCGGCCCTTCCGGACGTCGTAGTCGGGCCAGACCTTGGCGTCGAGGGAGTCGGAGTCGAGCGAGGTGACCTTCACCGCGACGCCCGCGTTCTTGAGCATGTCGCGGATCAGCTCGGCGCTGCGCAGCCGGTCCGTGGAGGCGCTCTGCACCAGCAGCTCGTACGACATGGGCTTGCCGTCCAGCACCCGGATCCCGTCCGGTCCCGGCTTGGCGCCGAGAGCGTCGAGCTCCCGCTTGGCGGCCTCGGCGTCGAAGATCGGCGGGAGCCGGTCTCCCTTGATGGGCGACTCCGCGTGGATGAAGCCGGGGTTGCCCGGGGTGCCCTGGCCGAGCAGCGCCGTCTTGACCAGATCCCCCGTGTCGATGGCCTTGGCCAGAGCCCGGCGTACCTCGGGGCGGTCGAACGGCGGTCTGGTCGTGTTGAACGCCAGCAGCGTGGAGGCGAACTCGGTGCCCTTGACCACGCCGATGCCCGGCTGCCTTTCCAACGTCGCGAGCTGCTGCGGGGGCACGATGCGCGTGGACATGTGCACCTCTCCGGTGCGCAGGGCGGCGAACTGGGTGGACTCCTCCGGGATCACGGCCACCTTGATCGAATCCACTTTGGGCTTGCCCAGGGCATAGGCTGGGTTGGCGGTGAGGGTGTAGCCGCGGGCGTTGTCGTACTGCGTCAGCTTGTACGGCCCGCTGCCGACGGCTTTGTCCACCCCTGCCGTGCTCACCTTCTGCACCGACTCCCACAGGTGCTTGGGAAGGATCGCCATGTCGGCCAGGATCCGGCGCGGAAACTCGGGGTCGGGCGCCTTGAGCGTCATGGTCACGACGTCGCCGCTGGCGCTGACCTTCGCGATCGGGCGGACGTCGACCGACGAGTCACCCTCCATGTTCTTGCGGTAGAAGTCGACGCTGAACACCACGTCGTCGGAGGTGAGCGGCTTGCCGTCGTGCCAGGTGACGCCTGGCCGGAGCGGCAGGGTGAACGTCTTGTTGTCGGAGGTCTTGATCTCTTTTGCCAGGAGCGGCGCGACGCCGTCGCCCCGCACGATCACCAGCGTGTCGAAGAGCAGCTTCACCAGGTTGTTGCCCGGGTAGCCGGTCTGGTTGGTGAACGGCGTGAGCGTGCCCTCGTCAGAGGAGATGGCGATGGTGATGCTCTTGGCCTGCTGGGTGCCGGGGGCGCTGGGTGTCGTGCCGGTGCTGGATCCGCATGCCGTGAGGAGCGCGAGGGAGAGCAGCGCAGCCGTGGTTCGGTGGTACAACAAAACCTCCGGGGGGTATATGAGGTGCAAGGTGACCCCATCGGGGAGGGCGTGCGTTTCACGTGACTCTATAGGTCCGCTACGTAGATGCAAGAGTCCATTGTGTAAACACCGTAATTCGCATTGAGCTGCGATGACGTGCCCGCCTGGGCTTCTTCGGTCGGAGCTCGTGCATGGGGTGGGTAGGAAACCTACTATGCCGACTAATAGTTGGGGCAGCGGTTGGCCCTGGTCGCCCGCCTGGGCTCAGGCTCGGCTTGGAATACGGTAGGGGGGTATGGTACATTCAAGGAGTCGGAAGGGGGAGACATGGTCGGATACAGCGACAGCAAGCAGGACCAGCTGCGGCGGCTGCGCCGGATCGAGGGTCAGGTGCGAGGGTTGCAGCGGATGGTCGAGGACGACAAGTACTGCATCGACGTGCTGACGCAGGTGTCGGCGGCCACCAGTGCCCTGCAGTCGGTCGCGATCTCCCTGCTGGAGGATCACCTGGCGCACTGTGTCGCCGAGGCCGCCGCCCAGGGCGGGCCGGAGGCTCAGGCGAAGGTCAAAGAGGCTTCCGACGCCATCGCGCGGCTCGTTCGTTCCTGACAGACATCACCGGAAAGGGTTGATCGATATGGCTACCGCTACCTACACCGTCACGGGCATGACCTGCGGGCACTGCGTGAGTTCGGTGAAGGAGGAGGTCGGTGAGGTGTCCGGGGTCACTTCGGTGGAGGTTGACCTGGCGAGCGGCCTGCTGACCGTGGAGAGTGACAGCCCCGTGGAGGCGGCGGACATCGTGGCCGCGGTCGAGGAAGCGGGCTACGAGGTGGCGAGCCGGTCATGAACGCGGCAACCAAGCTGGGTGCCTACGTCGTAGGGCTGGCCGTGGTTTTCGGCGGGGCTCTGGGTGTCGGGAACGCGGTGGGCGAGGTCGGCCCCGCCCCGGCGAAGCCGGAACACGGGGCGACCCATTCGACTCCCGCCGCTGAGAGTCATGGCGGTCATGCGGAGGCCACCGCAACAGCGAAGGGCGATACCCCTGGAGGGCTCCAAGTGTCCGAGAGCGGTTACACGCTGAACCCGTTGACCGCCGTCAAGCCCGGCGAGCCCACGGATTTCCGTTTCACTGTGACGGGTCCCGATGGCAGGCCGGTGACTGACTATCAGGTCGAGCATGACAAGAAGCTGCATTTCATCGTGGTGTCGCGGGATCTGGCCAGTTTCCAGCATGTGCACCCGGACATGGCCGCTGACGGTGTGTGGTCGGTGAAGTTGACGCTGGATGACCCGGGTGCCTATCGGGCTTTCGCCGACTTCGCCCCCACTGGCGGGAGCGGCTTGACGCTGGGTGCGGATCTGCTGGTGGCGGGTGACTACAAGCCGCAGCCCCTGGCCCCGGCGACTCGTACGGCTGAGGTGGACGGCTACACGGTCTCGTTGGCGGGTGATCTCGTGCCCGGCCAGGCGAGCAAGCTGACGCTGAGCGTGAGCAAGGACGGCAAGCCGGTGACGGACCTGCAGCCGTATCTGGGGGCGTACGGGCATCTGGTGGCGTTGCGGGCCGGTGATCTGGCCTACCTGCACGTGCATCCGGAGGAGAGTGTCAAGGCGGGGCCGGAGATCACCTTCTACGCCGAGGTGCCCAGCGGCGGTGACTACCGGTTGTTCCTGGATTTCCAGCATGACGGCAAGGTCCGTACCGCGGACTTCACCGCTCAGGCCGGTACCGGACAGCCCAAAACCACGGCGGAGCCGAGCGCGAGCCCTTCTCACGGCAACCAGCCGCATTGATCGCAGGACACGAGGAAAGGAGATGTGATGTCTTCCCTGACTGAAGGCAGGGCTGTCGAGCTGTCGATCGGTGGCATGACCTGCGCGTCCTGCGCGAACCGGATCGAGCGCAAGCTGAACAAGCTCGAGGGCGTGAGCGCGACGGTGAACTACGCGACGGAGAAGGCGAAGGTCACCTTCCCGGATGGCGTGGATCCGCAGCAGCTGATCGCAGAGGTGGAGAAGGCCGGCTATACCGCCGCGCTGCCCGCCCCGCCCGCCGAGTCCGGCGCCGGGGCCGAGCAGGAGCCTGCCGATGAGCTGCGGCCGTTGCGGCAGCGGTTGATCACCGCGGTGGTGCTGAGTGTGCCGGTGGTCGCGATGGCCATGGTGCCGGCGTTGCAGTTCACGAACTGGCAGTGGTTGTCGCTGGTGCTGGCGGCGCCGGTGGTGGTGTACGCGGGCTGGCCGTTCCACAAGGCGGCCTGGACGAACCTGCGGCACGGCGCGGCGACGATGGACACGCTGATCTCGGTCGGCACGCTGGCCGC
>NZ_JBSGFQ010000233.1:0-8387 GCF_053603495.1 Nonomuraea sp. NPDC004186
CTGGCGCTGCCGGGTCTGCTGTACGGCGGCGTCGCCCTGACCAACCCGCTCGGCTGGGTGGAGGTCTCCGAGACGAACGTGACCGAGGGATGGACACTCAGGTCAAGGGGCTCGGGCGGCACCGGCGGTCCCTCGCTGTCCGCCGTCGACCTGCGTGCCGTGTATCCCGGCACGGACCTGCCGCTGACCATGGTCATGGACAGCGTGTACAGCTCGACCAGGCTGCTCACCTGCGTGGACGCCGCCTGCCGGGACACCTCGTTCGCGTGGCCAGGCAGGAGCGCACCAAGACGGGACCCGTCGGTGCCAGCGCCCGGCTGGCCGACGGCCGCCTGGTCCTGACCGCCTGGAACGCGGACCCCCAGGTCCGGGGCCGCCTGGGGAACGCCGTCCGGCTCGGCCTGCTGATCTGCGACGGCAACGGGTTCGTGCCCCCGGCGGGCGGCAAGCCGCTGTCCGAGCCCACCTTCGACCCGCAAGGCAGCTCCGTGGCCCTCGCCGTACGCCCGGACGGCGGCCTGGTCGTCGTGGAGACGCGCCGGAACGAGAGGCCGGCGGACCGGCCTCCGTCCGAGCCCGGGTCGGAGACGGTCCCGTTCACGTTCTGCGACGATCCGGCCTGTTCCCGGCCCGAGCGGAAGATGGCCGCCGAACTGGAGTCGCCCTTCGACGACAGCGGTTATCGCAGCCTGGCGGTGGCGGTCGGCGCGGACGACCGTCCGGTGGCCGCGCGGCTCAACTCCAGGAACGGCGCCCTGTCCGTGATCACCTGCGCCGACGCGGACTGCACGACGCCGCGCGTGACGACGGCCCGGGACTGCCGGGACACGGAACCTTCGTACGAGAGCCGCATGCGCGGGGGTGTGTCCATGGCCATGCGTGCCGACGGTCGCCCGGTCATCGTCCACCGCGACATGCGTGACGGCTCGGTCAGCCTGCTCGACTGCCGTGACCGTGACTGCGCCCGGATCGACCCGGTCGCGCCGGCGGGCCTGTCCCGCGGCGCGCTTCCCACCGTGGTGACGGACGCGGCCGGACGGGCACTGGTGGTCTACCAGGACCTCGCCGCCCACCGGATCATGCTGGCCGCCTGCTCGGGCGGCCGGTGCGAGAGCGCCGTCGTGGGCAGGATCCGGTACGGCCCCGGCGCCGGCCTGGCCATGACCCTGGACGGCCAGGGCCGGCCGGTGATCGCCTGGATGGACGACAACGGGTTGCGCTACGGCAGCGAATGGGCCCTCAAGGTCACCACGGTGCTCAACGCGAGGATCCTCACCGGGCCCCGGCCGGAACCCCCCGGCACGCTGATCACACCAGTCCGCAGGACCGCCAGGCGATCGGCACGCGCGGCGACCACTGCCCGCCGTCGCCGCGCACCACCACGTACGCGGTGAGCGGCGCCGCGAACGAGCTACCACCGCACAGGACCCGCCCCGTGTCGACCGAGTAGCTGCCCGCCGGTCCGTTACCGCCCGACTGCGCCGTGGCCCGGCCCTGCCACAGCACCCGGTCATCCGAGGCGCGCCTGACCTGGACGGCGACCTGGGTGCCCGGCGTCAGGTAGTAGCCGCGGACGCCCACGGTCTGGTAAGGCCCCTCGTTGGTGGTGGAGCAGGTTTCACCGTCGCACGAAGGCCCGTTACCGGCGTGGTTGCGCTTCATCATGACGACCCAGGCGAGCCTGCGGGCCGCGCTGCCGTTGTCCTGCCGCGCCTGGGAGCGGGAGCTGGGGACCACGCACCGGTAGTCACCGGTGTACGCCTCCCGCCAGACGAACCCGGTCGTGCACGCGTGCCAGACCCCGGAGGCGTTCTCCGACCGCGTCCGGTCGCGTACGGCCGGGTCCACGCAGACGTGGTCGCTGGACCGCGCGCCGCGCCAGACGTACCCGCTGGCGCAGGTGTCAGGGGCGAACGCGGTCTCGGCGCCGGCCCCCTTAACCCCGAGCACCGACATCGCCAGGCATCCCGACGCGGTCATCGCCGCGAGCCTGCCGGAACGTGTGAGCATGTTCTTCCCCCGGGAGAGATCAAGGAACGGATCGCGGGCGGGCACTCCCAGCCCCGTGATCGCATCCTGTCCCGCGGCCCATCGCCGGACATGAGTAGCCCCTACTCATGTTCGGCTCTCCGGAGTGCGGCCCCGTGCTACCCGTGGTTCGTGGACGGCGAGTAGAGCATCGACACCGGGCGGGTGGCGGCGTCGAACGAGGCCGCTGCCCCGGTCGCACCCATCCCGCTGACCCCCCGCGGCTCGTAGACCATGTTGACGCCACCGTGTTGCCACTCGTTGATCCACACGAGAGCGGCGTTGATCTCCCTGCAGCGCCGCAGGTTCTCGGGGGTCGAGGAATAGACCGTCGCCGCGAGTCCGAAGCTTGTGGTGTTGGCCAGGTCGATGGCTTCGGCGAAGGAGTCGACCACGGTGACGGGGGCGACCGGCCCGAAGGTCTCCTCTTTCATGATGCGCATGTCCGAGGTGACCTCGGTCAGCACCGTCGCGGGGTAGAAGTATCCGGGCCGGTCTGGTTGCCCGCCACCGCAGAGCAGCGTCGCCCCGCGGTCGACGGCTTCGTGGACGTGGTCGTGCACGATCCTCCTCTGGGTGTCGTCGACCAGTGGTCCCAGGCCCGGGGAGTAGGGGTCGTCGCTCATCGTCCAGCCTTCGGCTTCGGCCACGAGGGCGGCGATGAACTCGTCCGCGACCGCGCGATGCACGTAGATCCGCTCCGACGACGTGCAGATCTGTCCGCTGTTGAGGAACGTCGACGTCGCGACCGCCTTGGCGGTGGCGGCCACGTCGACGTCGGCGTCGACGAGGACGGGGTCGTTCCCTCCCAGTTCCAGGATCGTTCGCTGAAGGCGCTTGGCCGCGGCGACGGCGACGCTGCGGCCCGCCTCGACAGACCCGGTGAAGTGCACCAGCTTGACCGCCTCGTGCTCGGCCAAGGGCTTGCCGGCGCGCGCGTCGCCCAGGAGAAGGTTCACCACGCCTGCCGGAAGGTCGCACAGCTCGACGAGCCGGGCCGCGGACAGCGGCGCCTTCTCCGAGGGCTTGATCACCACTGTGTTGCCGGCGGCGAGCAGGGGGCCGAGGGCTCCCAGGATCGAGGTCACCGTGAAGTTCCAGGGCACGATGAGTGCCAGCACGCCCAGCGGCTCACGGATGACCACTGTCCGTCCGGACTCGCCCGGAGCTGTGACGTCGGCGACGAACGGATAGGACCGCGCCCGCTCGATGCCGAGCCGGAACGAGGCGATTCCGCCCGCGATGAACTGCTCGGCGAGCGGGACAGGCTTGCCCATCTCCCGGTTCTCGAGTTCCGCCAGCTCGCGCACATGCCCTTCGAGGAGGTCGGCGGTGCGGCTCAGCCGGCCGAGGCGGTCCTCGAGGTCGAGCCTCGCCCAGCCCGCGTGCGCGGCCTGCGCCGACTCCACCGCCGCCGCGGCGTCGGCGGCCGATCCGGCCGGAATCAGTGCGACGACCTGTTCGGTGGCCGGGTTGACGACGCTGCGGAGTTCCGGGTCCGCGGCTTCGACCGGGGTGCCGTCGATGATGTTGCTCAGGCGCTTCATCTGCTCGTTCCTTCTGGATCGAAGCCGGCTTCAGTGGAGCCTGCGGGCCATGTGCTCGCCGAACATCACGCAGGCGAGATGGGTGTTGGCGCGTGGGACGAAGGGGAAGACGGAGGCATCGACGACTCGGAGACCCTCGAAACCGAGGACCTCGCACCGGGGGTCGACGACCGTCTCCGGCGCGTTCGGATCTCCCATCCGGCACGTGCTCGTCGCGTGCTGCGTGTCGACCACGCTGGCGCGCAGGTAGTCGCGCAGTCGCCCTGGTGTGTCCAGGGCATCGCGCAGCGACGAATTGACCCGCCAGAGATCGCCGTCGGCGATCTCCGCGAAGCTGGAGTGGGCCACCAGGTCGCTGAGGAGCCTGATGCCCGCTTCCAGGCGGTCGATGTCGCGCTCGTCCGACAACATGTTCAACGCCACCCGGGGCTGCGTGCACGGGTCGGCGCTTCGAAGCTTCAGCGTTCCGCGCGAGTAGGTCCGGTTGACGAACACCCCGACGGCACCGGCGCCGGCGCGCACTTCGGCCGCCGCCATGGCCAGCGCGTTCTGGTTGAGGGCGACCATCATCATGTCGTTCCCGCCGGGCACGGCTCCGCTGCTGTAGCGCACGCAGCAGTTCGTGTGCCGGTCGGCAGGACCGGCCGACGCCGCCTCGGTGAGCGGGATGCCGATCAGCGCCATCGGATGGTCCTGGAGCCCCCGGCCCACCGGCAGATCGGCACGGACCTCGATGCCCAGCCGTCGGAGATCATCGGCGGGGCCGATGCCCGAGCGCATGAGAATCGAGGGCGAGGCCGTGGCGCCCGCGCTGAGCACGACCTGGTTCGCGTGGAAGGCCGATCCGTTGGCCAGCCGGACGCCGACTGCTCGAGCACGTTCGAAGAGGACCACGTCGACCAGGCTGTCGCCGCGGATGGTGAGGCCCGGGTTGTCGCGACGTGGCTCCAGGTAGGCGTCGTGGCACGAGACCCGTCGACGGTCGATCGAGTTGATGGGGTAGGGAGAGACGCCGGTCGCGCCGGGTGCGTTGACGTCCGGGGCCCACCCGAAACCCGAGGCGAGCGCTGCCGCGCGGAGCGCCTTGTCGACCGAGCCCCACGTGTCGACCGGGGCCCGGTAGACGGGGATCGGGCCGGCGGTGCCGTGGTAGTCCTCGTCGCCGAAGCCGGCGTCGGACTCCAGGGCGACGAAGTCCGCCATGACCTCCGCGGACGACCATCCGGTGCAACCGGAGGCCGCCCACTCGTCGAAGTCCTCGATGGGCGGCCGGATCGCGATCTGCCCGTTCACCGTCGAGCTTCCGCCGAGGCCCTTGCCTCGCCAGTACAGGTAGGACTCCTGGGCCTCGGTCCTGGTGGCCAGATGCCCGTCCCACAAGAACGCGTTGTAGTCGGAGTTCAGGATCGCGTTCAACGGATTCGGCGACCTCCATGCCTCCGGAAGCTGCGAGGCCGCGTAGTCCCGGCCGGCCTCGAGCAGCAGCACCCGCTGTCCCGCGTCGGCGAGCCGTGCCGCGAGTGCCGAGCCGGACGAGCCCGCTCCGACGACGATGGTGTCGTAGCTGCCTGCTGATCCCATCTGGCCTGATCCTTGGTCTCGTCGCTAGGCGGTGAGATCGAGCGTGTGAACGGTCATCTCGCCGAGTGCCGCGGGAAGGGGTTCGACGCCGAACCCGGGTCCGCCGGGGATCGACACCGCGCCGTCCTTCATGACGATCGGCTCGGTGATGTCCTGGGCGTAGAACCGATCCGAGCCCGAGATGTCGCCGGGCAGCGTGAAGCCCGGGAGCCCGGCCAGCGCCGCGTTGGCGGCTCGGCCGATGCCGGTCTCGAGCATGCCGCCGCACCAGACCGCGACGCCGTGCGCCAGCGCGAGGTCATGGATGCGTGCCGCCTCGAGGTATCCCCCCACCCTTCCTGGCTTGATGTTGATGACACTCGCCGCCCCCAGCGCGATCGCGTCGGCGGCCGACCGCGCGTCAACGATCGACTCGTCCAGGCAGATAGGCGTGGTGAGCATGCCCGCGAGCAGCGCATGCTGTCGGAGGTCCTCCTCGGCCAGCGGCTGTTCGATCAGCAGCAGATCGAAGGGGTCGAGTCCGCGCAGCCGCTGGGCATCGGAGAGCCGGTAGGCGGTGTTCGCGTCAACCTGCAGCGCGATGTCGCCGAACCGCTCGCGCACCGCCTTGACCGGCTCGAGGTCCCACCCGGGCTGGATCTTGAGTTTGATGCGCGCGTAGCCCTGGTCGACGAAGTCGCCCACCCGACCGAGCAGGTCGGGAATCGACTTCTCGATGCCGACGCTGACCCCCGACGGCACCGAGACGCGGGTCACACCGAGCTGCGCTGCGAACGACATGTTCCGCAGCCGCAGCTGGGCATCCAGGATCGCCATCTCCAGAGCGCCCTTGGCCATGCGGTGGCCGACCACGTGCTCAAGTGCCGCGCCGACCGTCGATGCCGACACGGCGTGACCCGCGGCCTGCCACTCGAACAGCGCGGGCACGAGGAATCGCCGCAGGACCTCTCGTGCTCCCTCAAGGTATTCCGGCGAGTAGAACGGCTCGGCGAGGGCGACGCACTCACCCCACCCTGTCACGGTGCCGCCGTGGTCTGAGGCCGTGACCCGGATCAGGAGCGGAAGGCGCTCCGTCTGGGTGGAGAACGAGGTGGTGAACGGGTGGATCAGCGGCATCCGGACCGTGATGAGCTCGACACGCTCGATGTGCATTCTCAGGTGCTCCTCGTGAGGCAGTAGTGACCCCGGCGGTCGAAATCGACGACGACCCAGCCTTCTTCCAGCAGCCCACCCAGCGCCCGTCGTAGCGCGAGCCGCCATGAGATCGCGAGCTCGGGTTCGTGGCGCCGTAGAGCCTCGATGTCCGAGGGGATCTCCACGACGCATCGGGTCAGAGACTCCGCCCGGCCGAGGTCGAGCTGGGGTCGCCGGTCCACGGACCTCAGCACGGCGGGGCCGTGCTTCTTCTCGGCTCGTGAGGGCGCCGTGGCCTGCCCGATGTGCCAGGCCACCATGATCCGGTCGCTGTGCTGGCCCTGGTTGAGCCCGTCACCCATCGGTCCGTAGAAGTCGGGCAGGTAGACCTCGACCTCACAGCCGAGCTTGTGGAGGTTGAAGTACGCGTTCCGGGCCACCAGAGGGTCATAGGTCCACGTCACGCGGGTGACACCGCGGGCCAGGCACCAGTCGCGCTGGTGGTGCTTGAGGGCTCTGCCCCATCCTGTGCCCGCCGCGTCTGGTCGCACGCCGGCGATGTGGGAGTGCAGGGCATTCTCCCGGGGCGGGTAGAAGAACCCGACGCAGACCGCCATGAGCTCATGGCCGCGGAAACCACCGGCGACGTAGTTGCCCGCGTGCGCGAACGCCGTGAGGAGCTCCGGGCTGACATGCGACTGGGTGTTTTGGACCTTCCAGATCTGCGCCACGAGCTCGGAGGCGGCAGACATCTCCTCCGGGCGGTGAAGCAGCCGCAACTCCATGGAGGTCGAGATCGGCGCCTGGGTCGTCATGAGCGCTCCTGCCGCAGGAAGCGGTGTCCGTTGTAGACGCCGCCGACGACGGGCCGGAACTGCTCCTGCCCCGCGAGCTCAGCGGTGGTGTAGGCGTAGACGCCCGGGATGTTCGAGGCATGCAGCGCGACGGACTCCGGCTCTGCTGCCGTGCCGTCGCGCAGATGCCCCTTCCGCTCCCACAGTGTCAGTCTGAGACCGTCCGCGTCGGGGGCCACCTCCGCGCGATAGCCGGCGCACTCCCAGGCGCCCTCCAGCGGTTCGGGTGCACGTGTCATGTCGGCCCGGACCCGGACCGGGGGCAGACTGCCGTCGATCGACGACGTGACGTCCGCGAACAGCTCGTAGAAGAGACCATCCGGTTGACCACCGCTGGTCAGCAACGCCACCGCGTAGTTCGTACCGGGGATCAAGCGCAGGTATGAAAGTTGGCCGATCGTGCCGCCGTCATGGCCGTACACGAAGGTTCCCCGCCAGTCCTCGAGGAACCAGCCCAGTCCCCAGCCTTGGACGGTGGCGACGCTCTGTCTCAGATCGACATGCTCGATGGTCATCAGGCGAGCGCTGCCGGCTGACAGCAGACGAACGCCTTCCCGGGTCACCCCTCCGCGCAGTGACATCTCCGCGAACGTCAGCAGGTCGCCGACGCTCGCCACGATCAGGCCCGCGGGTCCCATGGATCGGGTGATCGACCACTGGGGCACCGGGGCCGACTCGTCGCCGAAGCCGGCGTGGCCGGTCGCCGTGGCGAACCTGGGTGCGTCCTCGCTCAGGGTGATGGTGTGCCGCAGGCCCATCGGCTTGATCAAATAGTGGAGCAGTGCCTCGTCCCACGTCATGTCGCGGAGCACCTCGACGATGCGGCCCGCGACGACGAAGCCGGCATTGCAGTAGGAGAACCTCTCTCCAAGCGGGTGGATGTGGGAGACGGCGGCGAGGTGCTCCACGTATCGCGCGACGCAGTCGTCTCCCCTCCCGGTGTCGGTGAAGACGTCCCCGTCGATGCCGCTGGTGTGGTTGAGCAACGCCCGTACCGTCACCGAGGGCGACTCGTCATCGGCCAGCCTGAAGTCCGGCAGGATTTCGTGCACGGGAGCGTCGAGATCGAGCAGCCCCTCGTCGACGAGCTGCATGACGAGCATCGTCGTCCAGACCTTCGTGATCGACCCGATCTGAAAGACGGCGTCGTCGATGACGGGTTCCCGGGTCGAGACGTTCAGGACCCCGGAGCTGACCGTGATGCGGTCGAAGACCGTTCCGCTCCGATCGAGCTGCACGATGC
>NZ_JBSGFQ010000234.1:0-8370 GCF_053603495.1 Nonomuraea sp. NPDC004186
CGGGCGTACGCGTGCGCCCACCGGCCGAAAGGCTGTACTGAATAAGACAGAACACCCCTTGACACCCGGAATGCGGCGAGCGACGCTTGTTGCGGAAAGCGCGTTTGGTTGCATATACCGCAACAACGGAGGTGGCTATGACGGGCCCGAGCGTGGTCATCATCGGCGCGGGCGTGGTCGGCGCGGCCTTGGCCGACGAGCTGTCCGCCCGAGGCTGGACCGACGTCACCGTCGTCGACCAGGGGGACGTGCCCGCCACCGGCGGCTCCTCCTCGCACGCCCCCGGCCTGGTCTTCCAGGTCAACGGGTCGAAGACGATGACCGAGATGGCCCGCTACACCGCGGAGAAGTTCGTCGAGCTCGACAGCTTCCTGCAGGTCGGCGGGCTCGAGGTGGCCACCAGCCCGCAGCGGCTGGCCGAACTGCACCGCAGGCACGGCTGGGCGGTCGCGTGGGGGCTCGAGGCCCACCTGCTCACGCCGCAGGAGTGCGCCGCCAAGCACTCGCTGCTGGACGAGGCCAAGGTGCTCGGCGGGCTCTACGTCCCGACGGACGGGCTGGCCAAGGCGGTCAAGGCGGTGGACGCCCAGCTGGCCAGGGCCCGGGAGCGCGGCGTGCGGGTGCTGCCCAGGCACGAGGTGCTCGACATCAGGACCCAGGACGGCAAGGTGTGCGCGGTGGTGACCGACCACGGCGACCTGCCCGCCCAGGTGGTCGTGTGCTGCGCCGGGATCTGGGGCCCGAAGGTGGCCCGCATGGCCGGCATGGACCTGCCGCTCACCCCGCTGGCCCACCAGCTCGCCTGGACCGGGCAGGTGCCGGGGCTGGCCGGCCAGACCGAGGAGGCCACCCGGCCGATCCTCCGCCACCAGGACGCCGACCTGTACTACCGCGAGCGCTTCGACACGCTCGGCATCGGCTACTACGGCCACCGGCCGATGCCGATCACCGCCGACGAGATCCTCGCGGTGGACGAGGCGGAGGTGATGCCGTCGGTGCTCACCTTCACTCCCGACGACTTCGCCAAGGCCTGGGAGGAGACCCAGGCGCTGCTGCCCGACACGCAGAAGGCGGAGATCGAGTCCGGCATCAACGGGCTGTTCTCCTTCACCACCGACCACCTGCCGCTTATGGGGCAGTCCCAGGACGTCGAGGGCTTCTGGGTGGCCGAGGCGGTCTGGGTCACCCACTCCGCGGGCGTCGGCCGGGCGATGGCCGAGTGGCTGGTCGACGGCCACTGCTCCTCGTTCGACCTGCACGAGTGCGACGTCAACCGGTTCGAGCCGCACCAGCTGGCGCCCGACTACGTGCGCGATCGCGGCTGCCAGAACTACGTCGAGGTCTACGACATCATCCACCCGCTGCAGCCGATGGAGCACCCGCGCCCGCTGCGGCTGAGCCCCTTCCACCCGCGCCAGCAGGACCTGGGCGCCGTCTTCCTGGAGGCCTCGGGCTGGGAGCGCCCGCAGTGGTACGCCGCCAACGCGCCGCTGCTCGACGGGCGCGACCTCCCCACGCCCGGCCCGTGGGCCGCGCAGTACTGGTCGCCGATCGTCGGCGCCGAGGCGCAGGCCACCCGCGAGGCGGTCGCGCTGTACGACATGAGCGCGCTCAAGCGGCTGGAGGTGAGCGGTCCCGGCGCGCTGGCGTTCCTGCAGCGGATCACCACCGGCGACGTCTACAAGTCGGTCGGCTCGGTGACGTACTGCCTGCTGCTCGACACCGACGGCGGCATCCGCAGCGACGTCACCGTGGCCCGGCTCGGCCCCGACCGCTTCCAGATGGGCGCCAACGGCAACCTGGACCTGGACTGGCTGGAGCGGCGCCGCCCGGCCGACGTGTTCATCCGCGACGTCACCGCCGGCACCTGCTGCCTGGGCGTGTGGGGCCCGAGGGCCCGCGACCTGGTCCAGCCGCTGACCGGCATCGACCTGACCGCGCTGAAGTACTTCCGCGGCGCCCGCGGCTTCATCGCCAACGTGCCCGTCACCATGCTGCGCCTGTCCTACGTCGGCGAGCTCGGCTGGGAGATCTACACCACCGCCGACATGGGGCTCAAGCTCTGGGACACGCTCTGGTCCGCGGGGCAGGAGCACGGCGTGCTGGCCGGTGGCCGCGGCGCCTTCACCAGCCTGCGCCTGGAGAAGGGCTACCGCTCCTTCGGCACCGACATGACCTTCGAGCACGACCCGTACGAGGCCGGCCTCGGCTTCGCCGTCAAGCTGGACAAGGGCGACTTCGTCGGCCGCCGGGCGCTGCTGGAGCGCAAGGAGTCGGTCCGCAGGAAGCTCACCTGCCTGCTGACCGACGAGGTGGTCATGGGCAAGGAGCCGGTCTACGACGGCGACCGGGCCGTCGGCTACGTCACCAGCGCCGCCTACGGCTACACCGTCGGCCGCGGCATCGCCTACGCCTGGCTGCCCGCCTCGCTCGCGAGCCCCGGCCAGGCCCTGCACATCGGCTACTTCGACCAGCGCGTCCCGGCCGTCGTGGCCGAGGAGCCGCTCTTCGACCCGGCGATGACCCGACTGCGCGGTTAGGGAAAGGCCCTCATATGATCGACACCCCGCTGGACGTGGTGGACCCCCAGGTCCACGCCCTGATCGGCGCCGAGCTCGCCAGGCAGCGCTCGACGCTGGAGATGATCGCCTCGGAGAACTTCGCGCCCGCCGCCGTGATGGCGGCCCAGGGCTCGGTGCTCACCAACAAGTACGCCGAGGGCTACCCCGGCAGGCGCTACTACGGCGGCTGCGAGCACGTGGACGTGATCGAGCAGCTCGCCATCGACCGGATCAAGGCGCTGTTCGGCGCCGAGGCGGCCAACGTGCAGCCGCACTCGGGAGCCCAGGCCAACGCCGCGGCGATGGCCGCGCTGCTGGAGCCCGGCGACACCATCCTCGGCCTCGACCTGGCCCACGGCGGCCACCTGACGCACGGGATGCGCATCAACTTCTCCGGCCGCCTGTACCACGTGGTCGCCTACCACGTGCGCGAGAGCGACCACCTGGTGGACATGGACGAGGTCGAGCGCCTGGCCCGTGAACACCGTCCCCGGCTCATCATCGCCGGCTGGTCGGCCTACCCGCGGCAGCTGGACTTCGCGGCCTTCCGCCGGATCGCCGACGAGGTGGGCGCGTACCTGATGGTGGACATGGCGCACTTCGCCGGGCTGGTGGCCGCCGGGCTGCACCCCTCCCCCGTGCCGCACGCGCACATCACGACCACGACCACGCACAAGACGCTCGGCGGCCCGCGCGGCGGGGTGATCCTGTCCACGGAGGAGCTCGCCAAGAAGATCAATTCCTCGGTCTTCCCCGGCCAGCAGGGCGGCCCGCTGGAGCACGTGATCGCGGCCAAGGCGGTCTCCTTCAAGATCGCCGCTGGGGAGGCGTTCAGGGAGCGGCAGCGCCGCACGCTGGAGGGCGCCCGCATCCTGGCCGACCGGCTGCTGGCGCCCGACGCGGCGGCCGCGGGCGTGAAGGTGCTGACCGGCGGCACCGACGTGCACCTGGTCCTGGTCGACCTGCGCGAGTCCGAGCTGGACGGCAAGCAGGCCGAGGACCGGCTGCACGCGGCCGGGATCACGGTCAACCGCAACGCCGTGCCGTTCGACCCGCGACCGCCCATGGTCACCTCGGGCCTGCGGATCGGCACCCCGGCGCTGGCCACGCGCGGCTTCGAGGCGGCCGACTTCGCGGAGGTCTCCGACGTCATCGCCACCGCGCTGACGCCGGAGGTCGACCTGTCGTACCTGCGTGACCGGGTCGAGGTCCTGGCCGGCAAGCACCCGCTGTACGGAGAGGCGCGATGAACCTGCCCGAGCACCCCGAGTGGCTGTGGGGCGCCGCCGAGCCCAGGCGCTCCTACGACGTCGTCATCGTCGGAGCCGGCGGGCACGGCCTGGCCACCGCCTACTACCTGGCCAAGAACCACGGCATCACCGACATCGCGGTCCTGGAGCGGGGGTGGCTGGCCGGCGGGAACATGGCGCGCAACACCACGATCATCCGCTCCAACTACCTGTGGGACGAGAGCGCGGGCATCTACGAGCACGCGCTCAAGCTGTGGGAGGGCCTGGAGGAGGAGCTCGGCTACGACCTGCTGTTCAGCCAGCGCGGCGTGCTCAACCTCGCGCACAGCCTGCAGGACGTGCGCGACAGCGTGCGCCGCGTCGAGGCCAACCGGCTCAACGGCGTCGACGCCGAATGGCTGGACCCCGAGCAGGTCCGCGAGGTGTGCCCGATCGTGGACATCTCGCCCGGCGTGCGCTACCCGGTGCTCGGCGGCACCTTCCAGCCCCGCGCCGGCATCGCCAAGCACGACCACGTGGCCTGGGGGTACGCCCGCGCCGCGGCGGCCCTCGGCGTGGACTTCATCGAGCACTGCGAGGTCACCGGGCTGCAGGTGAGCGACGGCCGGGTCACCGGCGTGGAGACCACCCGGGGCCCGATCTCGGCCGGCCGGGTCGCGCTGTGCGCGGCGGGCCACACCTCGGTCGTGGCCAAGACCGCGGGGATCGACCTGCCGCTGCAGAGCCACCCGCTCCAGGCGCTGGTCTCCGAGCTGCTCGAACCCGTGCACCCGACGGTCGTCATGTCCAACGCCGTGCACGTCTACGTCAGCCAGGCCCACAAGGGCGAGCTGGTCATGGGCGCCGGCATCGACGCGGCCAACTCCTACCGGCAGCGCGGCGCCTTCCACATCATCGAGCGGCAGATGGCCGCCGCGCTGGAGCTGTTCCCGATCTTCGCCCGCGCGCACGTGCTGCGTACCTGGGGCGGCGTGGTGGACGTCTCGCCCGACGCCTCGCCGATCGTCGGCCTGACCCCGGTCCGGAACCTCTACCTCAACTGCGGCTGGGGCACCGGCGGCTTCAAGGCGACGCCCGGCGTGGGCTGGTGCTTCGCGCACACCGTGGCCAACGACGAGCCGCACCCGCTCAACGCCCCCTTCTCCCTTGACCGATTCACCACCGGGGCGCTCGTGGACGAGCACGGCGCCGCCGCGGTCGCGCACTGAGGAACGGCCGATGCTGCAGATCCCATGCCCCTGGTGCGGCCCTCGCGACGAGGCCGAGTTCCACTACGGCGGGCAGGCCCACGTCGCCTACCCCGCCGACCCGGCCGCGCTGTCGGACGAGGAGTGGGCGCGCTACCTGTTCTTCCGCGACAACCCCAAGGGCCCCTTCGCCGAGCGGTGGAGCCATGCGGCCGGCTGCCGCCGCTGGTTCAACCTGGTCCGCGACACCGCCACCAACGAGATCCTGGAGGCCCGATGAGGCTGTCCACCGGCGGGCTGATCGACCGCGGCGGCACGTTGCGCTTCCGCTTCGACGGCCGCGAGCTGACCGGCCATCCCGGCGACACCCTGGCCTCCGCGCTGCTGGCCAACGGCGTGCGCCAGGCCGCGACCAGCGTCAAGCTGGGCCGCCCGCGCGGCATCTTCGCCGCGGGCAGCGAGGAGCCCAACGCGGTCGTCCAGATCGAGCGGCCCTTCCCCGAGCCGATGCGGCCGGCCACCACGATCGAGCTGTACGACGGGCTCGTGGCGAGCAGCCTGCCCGGCCGGGGCCGCCTGGCGGCCGAGCCCGACCCGGCCCGTTACGACGCCGTGCACGCCCACTGCGACGTGCTGGTGGTCGGCGCCGGCCCGGCGGGGCTGGCCGCCGCCCGGGCCGCGGCCGTGGACGGCGCCCGGGTGATCCTGGCCGACGAGCAGCCCCGTCCGGGCGGCAGCCTGCTGGGCACCACCGAGCGGTTGCCCACCGGAGAGGGCCCGGTCGGCCACGAGTGGGCGGCGGCGGTGGCGGCCGGCCTGGAGCGCCTGCCGGACGTCACGGTGCTGCGCCGCACCACGGTCTTCGGCTACTACGACGACAACTACCTCATGGCCGTCGAGCGCCGCACGGAGCACCTCGGCGCGGCCGCCCCCGCCCACGTGGCCAGGGAGCGGATCTGGCGCATCCGGGCGGGCCGGGTGGTGCTGGCCACCGGCGCGCACGAGCGGCCCATCGCCTTCGCGGGCAACGACCTGCCCGGCGTGATGCTGGCCGGGGCCGCGCGCACGTACGCCGTCAGGTACGGCGTGCTGCCCGGGCGCCGGGCCGTGGTCTTCACCACGAACGACAGCGCCTACGAGGCCGCCTTCGACCTGGCGGACGCCGGCCTGGAGGTGGCCGCGATCGTGGACGTGCGCCCCTCCCCCGGGCCGCTGCCCGAGGCCCGGCGGCGCGGCATCGAGGTGCTGGCCGGGCAGGCGGTCGAGGCCGCCAGGGGCGCGGGCGAGGTCTCCTCCGTCCTGGCCGGCGGGACCGAGATCGAGGCCGACCTGGTGCTGGTGTCCGGCGGGTGGAACCCGGTGGTGCACCTGTTCAGCCAGGCGGGCGGGACGCTGCGCTACGACGAGGACCTGGCCGCGCTGGTGCCCGGCGTCTCGCGGCAGGAGGTCCGCGTGGCGGGGGCCGCCAGGGGCGTTTTCACGCTGGAGGGCTGCCTTGCCGACGGTGCCGGGGACGGCGGGCCAGTGCCCGTGGGGCCCGGGGGGACGCCGTACTGGCTGGTGCCGGCGGACGACCTCGGCGGGCACTTCGTGGACCTGCAGCGGGATGTCACCGCGGCCGACGTGCTGCGCGCCACCGGCGCGGGGCTGCGCTCGGTCGAGCACGTCAAGCGCTACACCACCGCCGGGACCGCGCACGACCAGGGCAAGACGTCGGGGCTGCTGACCTCGGCCGTGGTGGCCCACGCGCTGGGCGTGCCGGTGGGCGAGGTCGGGATCACCTCCTACCGGGCGCCGTACACGCCGGTGAGCTTCGCGGCCCTGGCCGGGCGCGACCGCGGGGCGCTGCACGACCCCGTCAGGGTGACGGCGCTGCACGAGTGGCACGCCGAGCACGGGGCGCTGTTCGAGAACGTCGGGCAGTGGCAGCGGCCCTGGTACTACCCGCGCGCGGGCGAAACCATGGAGGCGGCCGTGCTGCGCGAGTGCCGGGCCGCGCGCGAGAGCGTGGCGGCGATGGACGCCTCCACGCTCGGCAAGATCGACGTGATCGGCCCCGACGCGGGCGAGTTCCTCGACAGGCTCTACACCAACCTGATGAGCTCGCTGGCCGTCGGCTCGATCCGGTACGGCGTGATGTGCCGGGCCGACGGCATGGTCTTCGACGACGGCACCGTCATCCGCCTGGCCGCCGACCACTTCCTGGTCACCACCACGACCGGCAACGCCGCCGCGGTGCTGGACTGGATGGAGGAGTGGCTGCAGACCGAGTGGCCGTCGTTGCGGGTGCACCTCACCTCGGTGACCGAGCAGTGGGCGACGGTCGCGCTGGTCGGGCCGCACTCGCGCGAGGTGCTCGCGACGCTGGCGCCCGAGCTGGCGGTCTCGGCGGCCGACTTCCCGTTCATGACCTGGCGCGAGGCCGAGGTGGCCGGGATCCCCGCCCGGGTGTGCCGCATCAGCTTCTCCGGCGAGCTGGCCTACGAGATCAACGTGACCTCCTGGGACGGGCTCCGCCTGTGGACCGCGATCATGTCCGATGGCCGCGTGACCCCGTACGGCACGGAGACCATGCACGTGCTGCGGGCCGAGAAGGGCTACCCGATCGTCGGGCAGGACACCGACGGCACCGTCACGCCGCAGGATCTGGGCATGTCGTGGGTGGTGTCGAAGAAGAAGCCCGACTTCGTGGGCAAACGCTCCCACGCCAGGGCCGACAGCTCGCGTCCCGACCGCAAGCAGCTCGTCGGGCTGCTGCCGGACGACAACGGCTTCCTGCTGCCGGAGGGCGCCCACCTGGTGGCCTCCGCCGAGTTGCCCGAGCCGCCGGTGCCCATGCTGGGCCATGTCACCTCCAGCTACCGCAGCGCGGCGCTCGGCCGTACGTTCGCGCTGGCCCTGCTCAAGGGCGGGCAGTCGCGCCACGGCGAGCGGCTCTACGCGCCCGTGGGCGACGCCATGGTGCCGGTAACCGTCACGTCTCACGTCCTGTACGACCCCGAAGGAGCGCGTCGCGATGGTTGAGCGCAGGAGTCCGGCCGGGGCGTTCGCCGGCCGTTTCGAGGCTGCCTCGCGCGGCGGGGCGCTGACGCTGCGGGAGATCCCCTTCCTCACCCACGTCAACGTGCGGGTGGCCCCCGGGACCGACCTCGGCGTCCCGCTGCCGGTCGAGCCGAACACCGCGGTGACCTCCGGCGAGATCACCGCGGCCTGGCTGGGGCCGGACGAGTGGCTGGTGATCGCGCCGCCCGGATACCGGCCCGAGCTGCTGCGCAAGGAGCTCGGCGAGCGGCACGGCTCGATCGTGGACGTCTCGGCGCAGCGCACCACGCTGTTCGTCGGCGGGCCCAGGGCCCGCGACCTGCTCGCCCA
>NZ_JBSGFQ010000235.1:0-7975 GCF_053603495.1 Nonomuraea sp. NPDC004186
GGTGGCCCGGCGCGCCTCCGGCTCAGCGGCGGAACACCTCCAGCAGTTCCTCCGCGCGCTGCGTGCGGGTGATCCACACCTCGCGCCCGCGCCGCTCCCTGGTGATCAGCTGGGCGGCGCTCAACCGGTCGCAGTGGTACGTGATGCTGCTCGGCGCGACCTGCATGCCGGCCGCCAGCATGCTCATGGTCATGGGCTGCCCGATCGCGGCGAGCAGGTCCGCGCGCACCGGCCCGACCAGCGCCGACAAGTCGTCGAGCGCCGGCGCGACGGGCCGCTGCCACAGCGTCTCCGCTCCGGGCACCGGGTAGGCGATCCAGACGGCCTCGTCGTGGTCCAGGCTGACGATGACCGCGTCCTTGCCCGCCAGCATCGGCACCAGGACGATCCTGCGATTGCCCAGCTCGAACGTGCTCGACTCCACGTCGGCGATGAGCAGCCCGCGCTCGCCGTACATGATGCGGCTGTTGAGGGCGCCGAGCAGCAGTTCGGGGCCGCCGCGGACGGCGGCGACGCCGACCCGCCGGACCTCCCTGTCCAGCAGCGCGCGGGCCCGCCTCCACACGGGCTCGGTGGCGTTCCAGACGGAGCCGAGGGCGGCGGTGTAGCCGTGCATCCAGCGGTCGGGCCGCTCGGCCGCCGAGCGCCAGTGCGCGGGCAGCGGTCCCTGGCCGAACGCCTGCTCCAGGTCCTTGATCAGGTTGTCGGGTGGAAGGTCGCGCAGGGCGCCGATCTGGGCCTGCACGGAGATGTCCCCGCCGATGGGGGTACGCGGCACGATGCTGTCGGGGACCACGGAGTAGCCGGGGGCGGCGAGTGGGCGTACCGCCTGGTGCCCCTGCGGGCTGACTCGTGAGCTGATCGCCTTGCGCCAGAGCTCCGGCAGGCCGCGGCGGCGGCCCGCGAGGGCGTCGGCGATCATGGCGAGCGCGGTCAGGTGAGGCGAGATCGAGATCGACAGCTGCGGCGCGGAGGTGATGCGCAGTTCGCTCCACATAGTGGTGCTGATTACGTCGGCTCCTTCAGATCGGAATCGATCGGGTAACGATCTTCAACCTATCGTCGAGGCTTTCGTCCCACTTACAACCCGGTTGCACGGTTACGATCACGGAGCGCTTCGCCTTGGACACCCGGCGCGGCCTGCGACGACCGGGGGTGCTGGTCGCCGCAGGAGCCGCGCTAAGGGGTCACCAGTCGCCGCCCTCGTCGTCGTCCCCCTCGAAGATCTCCTCGACGATCTCGCCCGCGACGAGGCCACCCACGACGCCCGCGGCACCGGCGGCGGCCACCGTGCCCCAGCCCGGACCGCCGCGGTGCTCGTCGTGGTGCCCACCGTGGTGCCCGCCATGGTGCCCGCCATGGTGGTGCGGGTCGTAGTGCCCGCCGTGGTGCGGGTCGTAGTGCCCGCCGTGATGGGCCGGCCCGTACTGCGACAGGCCGTCCAGCCAGCGGCCCAGCTCCCCCGCCCAGTCGGTACGCAGCGCGTCGTCGTGGCTGACGTGGAAGCGGCCGATGGCGTCGTTCGACGAGAAGCGGCCGGCGCGCTTGTCCGCCTCCAGCACCACCTCGAGGCCCGCGGGGTCGGCCACGAACGTCACTTCGACCTCGCCCACCTGGCCGGCGTAGTGGCCGGTCGGGTAGAACTCGATCTCCTGGTAGAACGGCAGCTGCTGGTGCACCCCGTACAGGTGACCCGCCTCCAGGTCGGCCGACCTGAACCCGAACCCGAGCCCCAGGAACGCCTCCAGGATGCGCAGCTGCGACGGCAGCGGCTCGATCGCGATCATGTCGAGGTCGCCCTTGTCGACGGCCTTGGCGATGGCCAGCTCCGTACGAACGCCGACCGCCATCCCGGTCAGCGGCTGCCCGCCGATCTCGCTGATCGGCGCCTCCCACGGCACCGGCAGCTCGAACCCGATGACGCGGTCCTCCCCCTTGCGCAGCGTGAACGGCCCGGAGACCCGCGAACTGGCGAACTCGCCGAGCCCGCCGTGCTCGCCGTCGCCGTGCTCGATCTCGACCCTCGCCACCAGGCCGAGGGTGACGTGCTCGATCTCGGCGTCGAAGTCGCCGCCCTTGAGCCGTACCTCTCCTCGCAGCGTGCCGCCCGGCTGGGTCCGCGGGGTGGACAGCACGGTGTCCACCGAAGGCGCGCCGACGCCGAACGCTCCCAGCATCCGTTTGAAGACCACGGCTCTGTTCTCCCTGTTGAAGATCGGGTTGGGTTGTCTGCCGCTGGCCACAACGATCAAGGCCGTCCCTGGAGTTCCGGAGCCACGCTTCCCTGGACGCTTTGCCCCGCTTTACCCCAAAGCCACCCCTTCGGAACGCGGGGTGAGGCCGCCGGAGGCGTGGACGCGGTCGCTGAAATTCTCCCGTCGGCCGCGGACACGTAGGAATTGAAACCCCCGCTCTGACGAGGACGACGCGTGAATGAACAAGATGACCGGTCCCGGTTCGAGGCGGTCTACCGGCGAACTCACGAGCAGATCCTCGGCTACGCCGTACGGCGGTGCTCCTCTCCGGAGGACGCCGCCGACGTCGTGGCCGAGACCTATGTGATCGCCTGGCGGCGGATCGCCGAACTCCCGGACGGCGAGTCCGGCAGGTTATGGCTGTACGGCGTGGCCCGGCGGGTCCTGGCCAACCACCGCCGCGGCGAGCGGCGCCGCCTCACCCGGCACACCGAGCTCACGGAAGAGATCGAATACCTCTACGCCGCTCCTTCCCCCGAGAGCGGGCACGACGGCGTGGACGAGGCCATGAGCATGCTCTCCGACGCCGATCGCGAGCTGCTCGCCCTGGCCCTGTGGGAGGGGCTCGACCCCGGCGAGATCGCCCAGGTGCTGGACTGCTCCCGCAACGCCGCCCGCATCCGCCTGCACCGGGCCCGCAAACGCTTCGCCAAGGCGCTGGAGCAGGCCCGGCCGCCGGCCCGTTTCGCATCGCAACCGCTCGTCGAGAAGGAGGCACGGTGAACAACGACCAGATCTTCAGGAGCCGGGCGAGGGTGCTGGACGAGGACCTGACCGGCCGGGCGTCCACCGCGGGGGCGGACGCGCTGCTGGCCCGGATCGTCGCGCTGGAACCCGCGCTGGAACCCGCTCAGGCCCGGCGCCGGTTCATGCCCTCCCCGCGCCGCGCCCTGCTCGGCCTGGCCGTGGCCGCCGCCCTGGCGGGAGCCGTCGTCATCGGGCCGTCCCTGATCGGACGGTCCGAGCAGGTGTACGCCAGCCAGGCCGTGACGATCGACCGCGTCGGCGACGAGTACGCCTTCTACTTCACCGAAGGGGATCCTGATCCCGCCGAGTTGGAGAAGGCCTTCCACAAGGTCGGCCTGGACAACCTCACGGTGACGTTGTTCCCCGTTTCGCCGCGAATGCCGGCAGGCTCCGTCTTCGGATTCGAGAAGTCCGACCCCGACGCAATAGCGACGTTCGCCGGGGACAGCTGCCCTGAGCGGGTCGAAGACTGCATTACGGCCTTCCGTGTCACCGCGGACATCAAGGGGCCCGCGGAGGTCAGGCTGGGCCGCCCGGCGAAGCCCGGGGAGAAGTACGACTTCCCCGTCGACGCCAGTTGGCCGGGCGAGGCGCTGGCCGGGGTGAACCTCCGGGGACGCTCGGCGGCCGAGGCGGCAGGCGTCGTGCGCGAGCACCACCTGAAGGTGGCCTACGAGCTCGACTGGCCGCTGCCGAACGACGAAAAGGGCGTTCGTTTCGAGGCCGACGTGCCCGCCTCCCGTATCGATCCCGGCTGGCGGGTGGCGGAGGCGGAATCCTACAACGACGGCGCGATCGTCCTGCACGTGGTGCCGGGCCCGTCGGCCACCCCGCCGCCCGGATTCTGACCCGACCCGATGTCACACTCCGGTCGCCCGCTCACCTCTCAGGGGGCATGACACAGAACACGATCCTGGTGACCGGCGCGACCGGCGCCATCGGGCGCCCCCTGGTCGAGCTGCTTCTCGCCGAAGGCGCCGAGGTCCGGGCCGTCAGCCGCGCTCTGCACGGGGCGCGGCTCCCGGCCGGGGCGGAGGTCGTCGAGGGCGACCCGGCCAGGCCGGGCACGCTGGCCCGGCGCCTGGACGGCGTCACCGCCGTCTTCCTGCACTCGCGCGCCATCGGCGACGCGGCCGGCGAGCTGCTCGCCCTGGCCAAGGAGCGCGGCGCGACGCGCGTGGCCGCCCTGTCGGCGATGAACATCGACGACCCGCTCGACCAGCAGCCCTCCCGCTACCGCGGCGACCGGAACAAGGAGGCCGAGACCGCCGCCGCCGGCAGCGGGCTGAGCTGGACCAGCCTGCGGGCCGGATCGTTCGCGTCCAACGCGGTCAACTCCTGGAGCGCCCAGATCCGCGCCGGCGACACCGTCCGGTACGTGCACGCGTCGTTCCAGGAGGCGCCGCTCGACGACCGGGACCTGGTCGAGGTGGCCGCCCGCGCGCTGCTCACCGGCGACCTGGCCGGGCGCCGGGTCGAGCTGACCGGCCCGCGGTCGCTGACCCACGAGGAGATGGTGCGGGTCATCGGCGAGGCGATCGGCCGGCCGCTGCGCTTCCAGGAGGTCCCGCCGGAGGCGGCCGAGCGGGCCATGGTCGGGAACGGCCTGCCGCAGCCGTTCGTACGGGCCCTCATGGACAGGTACGCCAGGGGCGGCTCCCGGCCCCATCCCGTGACGGAGGAGGTGACGAAGATCCTCGGCCGCCCCGCGCGGACGTTCGCCGAGTGGGCGCGGGACCACGCCGGTCTCTTCGCGGATAACGATTAGCTGTGAACCCCGCTCCCGATGTGCCCCTTTTTGGCCACCCATGGAACGCTACAGACGGTATACCAGTGGCGAGGATCAGGTGAGAACCGGGTGGCATCGACTAGCGGGGGATCGATCTTGCGGAGGCTCGGCAGAGCGAGCGTCTTAGCGGCCGTGATGGCACTGGCCATGACCGGCTGTTCCACCGCCGGGCCCGCGGAGAAGGGGACCACGGGCGCCCAGCAGGAGCAGCAGCAGGCTCCCGCCTCGTCCCAGCCGGCGCCCGAGGCGCCGCCGAAGGTGGACGACGGCTGGCCGCGCTGGGGCTTCACCCATACGGGTGTCAGCGCCAACAACATCAACCCCCAGTTCGAACGCGACGTCGCCGGACGGCTCTCGCAGACCCCGATGCTGCAGAACCAGCACATCATGGGGTTCGGGGCGCTCAACCCCGAGCCCTACCCGGGGCAGTATTTCTGGGAGGACCTCGACAGCCGGATCAACCTGATGAGGGAGTCCGGCGGCGTCCCCGTCCTCACGCTCTGCTGCGCCCCCGACTGGATGAAGGGCGGCCCCCAGGGCCCCACCGAGGAGTCGGCCTGGAGGGAGCACCTGGAGGACGCCCCCTACCCCGAACACTTCGACGACTTCGCCAAGCTGGCGGCGGCCGTGGCCACGCGGTACAAGGACGTCAAGTACTTCATGGTCTGGAACGAGTTCAAGGGCTTCTGGCGCGACCACTCCAAGCCCGCGGACTACAAGGGCTACACCGAGCTGTACAACAAGGTGTACGCCGCGGTGAAGCAGGCCCGGCCCGACGCCAAGGTCGGCGGCCCGTACCTCGGCTTCGACAGCAACGAGCGCGGCGACTCCGAGCTGCGCGGCGACTGGGGGGTCGTCAACCAGAACGTCCTGGACGCCTTCAACTACTGGTTCGAGAACAAGAAGGGCGCCGACTTCGTCGTGGTCGACGGCGCCTCGCCCACGGACGCGCACGAGCTGCTGCCCGACGAGTTCGGGGCGCTGGCGAAGTTCGGCGCGGTCACCAAGTGGCTGCGGGACAAGGTCGGCGACCTGCCGGTCTGGTGGTCGGAGTGGTACTTCGTGCCCGAGGACGGCACCACCTGGCCCGAGAACAAGCGGCTCGCGGTGCAGGCCGCCTCGATGATCGAGTTCGCGCGCAGCGGCGCCGCCACGGCCCTGTACTGGAACCCGCAGGCCAAGGACCGCGACTGCCGGCCGTGCCTGTGGGACACGCGCAGCGGCGCCGAGACGGACACCGGCCGGCTGCTGGCGAACTTCGTCAAGTGGTTCCCCGCCGGGGCCGAGCTGGACCAGGTCACCTCGTCGGACGCCAAGGTCAGGGTGCTGGCGCAGCCGCAGCAGCTGCTGCTGGTCAACACCGCGGACTCCGACGTGACCACGACCGTGGACGGCAAGGAGTACGCGCTCAAGGCGTACGAGATCAAGTGGACCGGCCGCTGAGGGTCGCAACCCCAGGGTAATCCCTGGGCCGTCCCCTGTGTCGCGGCGTGCCCCGCGGGCGGAGCCTGAGGGCATGGCCGCTGAGGGTGACATCGTCTCGGCCGAGGTCGAAGCGGCGCCCGGCCGGCAGCGCCAGGCGGCTGCCGCTCTGGCGCGGCTCGGCCTCAAGATGCTCCACATCGGGACGACGATCAGCGTCAGCGCGCCCAGGGACGTGTGGGAGCGGGTGTTCGGCCTGCCTCAGCCGGCGGTGCCCGCCGAGCTGAGCGGAGACGTGGTCGCCGTGCACCGGGTGGAGCCGCCCGATTTCCACGCCCTCTGACGACCCGTCCACCGGTCTCATCTCGCAAAGGAGCGACATGACCACGATGACCGAGCGACGTGAGGACACCGTCTACTTCGAAGCGGCCCTGCGGCCGGAGAGCGGCGCCTCGATGTTCGCCGAATCCTCGGCGGCGCAGACCGCGAGCCTCGACCAGCTCAAGCCGGCCCCCGGCCTCGCCGAGCGCACCGCGAACGCGCTGCAGGCCAAGGGCTTCACGGTACGGCACGTCGGCACGTACTCCATCAGCGGCGAGGGACCCCGGTCGCTGTGGGAGAGCACGTTCGGCACCCACGTCGAGGTGCGCCAGGCCGAGCTGACCGGCCGGCCGCCGGACGTGACCTCCACGACCGGCGCCCAGGTGTCCTATCTGTCGCACGTGAGCGGCGAGCCGTTCTCGATCCCGCCGGACCTGGAGCCGTACATCGAGCGGGCCTACCCGCAGGCCCCGCCGCGCTTCTTCGGGCCCTCCCCCATCCCGCCCCGCGTCGGCTACCACCACCTGCGGGTGCCCGACGACGTGGCGCTCCTCCTGCGCGCGCACCAGGTGCACGACCGCGGGGTGACGGGCCGCGGCGTGCTGGTCGCGATGCCCGACACGGGCTTCTACCGGCACCCCTTCTACGACCACCACGGCTACAACTACAACGCCACGCTCGCTCCCGACGCCACCGCGGTGCAGCACGACGAGTACGGGCACGGCACCGCCGAGGCCGCGAACATCTTCGCCAGCGCCCGCGACATCGACTTCGTCGGCGTCAAGATGGGGGCCAACCCCACGCTCGCCTTCAAGACGGCCTCCGACCTGTCGCCGGCGGTCATGACCAACAGCTGGGGCTTCCACCTGCCCGGCGTGGCCTCCCTGCCGAACGCGCTGCGCCCGCTGGAGCTGGCGGTCATCGAGGCGGTACGCGAGCGCGGCATCGTCGTCTGCTTCTCGGCGGGCAACGGCCACGTCGCCTTCCCGGCGATGATGCCGGACGTCATCGCGGTCGGCGGCGTCTTCGTGGACGAGACGATGGCCAACGGCGAGTTCAGGATGGAGGCCTCCGACTACGCCAGCAGCTTCGACAGCCTCATCTACGCCGGGCGGCACGTGCCCGACGTGTGCGGCCTGGTCGGCAAGCAGCCGCGGGCCATCTACATCATGCTGCCCGTCGAGCCGGGCGACGAGATCGACACGAGCCTGGCCGGACCCGGCTACCCGAACAAGGACGGCACGGGCAAGGACGACGGCTGGGCCGCGATCAGCGGCACCAGCGCGGCCTCACCGCAGATCGCCGGGGTGTGCGCGCTGCTCAAGCAGGCGCAGCCGGGGCTGTCGCCAGCACCATGCCCTGGATGACCGGATAGTCGCGGTCGAGGATGGCCTTGATGATGCCGCTGCCCAGGCCGGGCAGCGCGAACACCGACTCGATG
>NZ_JBSGFQ010000236.1:0-7844 GCF_053603495.1 Nonomuraea sp. NPDC004186
GATCCCGGAGGGCCAACCTCCATCACCAGCACAGCACCGCCTTCAGAAAGC
Organism: Nonomuraea sp. NPDC004186; assembly: GCF_053603495.1. Taxonomy (NCBI): domain Bacteria; kingdom Bacillati; phylum Actinomycetota; class Actinomycetes; order Streptosporangiales; family Streptosporangiaceae; genus Nonomuraea; species Nonomuraea sp. NPDC004186. The sequence continues at coordinate 52 of NZ_JBSGFQ010000236.1, forward strand.
ACGACCTCCTACATCGCAACCTCCAACAGCGTTCGTGGCACACGGATCTCGACGTCCTTGTCCCGCGCGCCGTCAGGTGGGCCCTTGCAGGCCATCTTGTGACCTGCCCGGAGAAGCGCTCTCTAGCGGGTCTGCGCGAGCAGGATAGTCAAGGTGTCGGCGACCCGCAGCCTGTCCTCCCCCGGCAGGTCCGCGGCCAGCGCCTCCAGCCTGCTGACGATCTCCCCGTGCACCCGCACGGCTAGATCCTCGCCCTCGGGCGTCAACTCGACCCGGCACGCGCGCCGGTCGGCGCCGTCGCGCACGCGGCGGACCAGGCCGCGCCGCTCCGCCCGGTCCACCAGCCCGGTGAGGCTCGGCTTCTCCAGGTGCAGGAGCCTGCTGAGGTCCGTCATCCCGACCCCGTCGCCGCTCGTCAGCACGCATAGCAGTTGCGCCTGCTGCGGGGTGACGTCCCGCTCGCGGCTGACGTCGGCGAAGACGTGCTGCACCAGGTGCGACATCCGCACCAACGCCGCGGCGAAGCCCGGCCCGGGCCGCGCCCCGGCGTCCGTCGCGCTCTCCATCCGCACCTCCTGCCGCCGAGTGTAGTTGCGAACAGTTCGTACTCCAAACTATGTTGTTAGCACTACGAACTGTTCGTAGCGCTAATTATCTCTGGAGGTGAGACCATGCCGACATCCCCCCGGCAGATCGTGACGGCGCTCGTCACGACGGTCTTCGGCTACTCCCTGATGCAGACGGTCGTGGTTCCCGCACTCGGCCTGCTCACCCGCGAACTGCGCACCACACCGACCTGGTCGGCCTGGATCCTCAGCGCGTTCCTGCTGTCCAGCGCGGTGCTCACCCCGCTGCTCGGACGGCTCGGCGACCTGTACGGCAAGCGCCGCGTGATGGTCGGCGTGCTCGCCGCGTACGCCGTCGGCATGGCCGGCGCCGCGCTCGCCCAGGACATCGCCCAGCTCATCGCAGCCCGCGTCGTGCAGGGTGCGGCGCTGGCGGTGGTGCCGCTGTCGATGGCGATCCTGCGCGAGGCGCTGCCCAGACAACGACTGGCGTCCGCGATGGGCCTGGTGTCCGGCATCGTCGGCGCGGGGGCCGGAGCCGGGCTGGTGGTCGGCGGACTCCTCGCCGACCGGCTGTCGTGGCGCTACCTGTTCGTCCTCGGCGCGCTGCTGGCGCTGATCAGCCTGGGTATGGTCGCGCGATGGGTACCTCGCGGTGAGCACGCCGCCTCCGGCGGGCTCGACGTGCCGGGCTCGCTGCTGCTCGGCCTCAGCCTGGTCGCAGTGCTGCTCGCCCTCACCCAGGGCCCTTCGTGGGGGTGGTCCTCGGCGCCGGTGCTCGGCCTGTTCGCGCTCGGGGCGCTGCTCGCGGCCGCCCTGCTGGTCCTGGAGCGGCGCAGGAGTGACGCACTCATCGACGTCGCAGAGCTGACCGACCGGCCGATGCTGGCCACGCACCTGGCCGCGCTGCTGTTCGGCGCGGGGTCGTACTTCTTCTACGTGGCGATCCCGCTGTTCGCCCAGCAGCAGCCCGGCCCGGACGGGGCCGGCTTCGGCGCCTCGGTCACGGTCGCCGGCCTGCTGATGCTGCCCGGCATGCTGGCCATCATCCCGGCAGGCATGGCGGTCGGCCGGATCTCGGAGGCGTTCAGCTCCCGCTGGCCGCTGGCGATCGGGTTCCTGGCGATGGCCGCGGGATCGGCGCTGATCGCCTTGGCGCACGGCGCGTACTGGCATCACCTGGTGTTCTACGGGATGGTCGGCGCGGGGTCCGGGCTCGTCATGGGGGCGCTGCCCAAGCTGATCGCCGACATCGTGCCACCGGCCAGGACTGGCACCGCGAACGGGCTCAACAACATCGCCCGCACCGTCGGCGGCGTCGTCGGCAGCCAGCTCGCCGCCGCCGTGATCGCCTCCGGCAGCGGCGGGCGGGCCGTGGCCGTGCCCGACTCGGACTTCATCATCCTGTTCTGGCTGGCGGGAGGCGTGGCGGTCCTCGGGGTCGCGGTCTCACCGTACGCCGTGCGCGTCCTGCGGACGGTGCCGGCATGAGCATCTTCAGCGAACGCGAGCTGGCCTACCTGCGCGGCGAGCGGCTGGTGGGGCGCCTGGCCACCGTCGGCGCCAACGGCATGCCGCACGTGGTACCCGTCGGCTGGTCCCTCGACGAGACCGGCACGCTCATCGAGATCGGCGGGCGCAATCTCGCCCGCTCCAGGAAGTTCCGCGACGTCGCGCGCAACGGCCGCGCCGCACTGGTCATCGACGACGTGCTGCCGCCGTGGCGGCCGCGCGGTGTGGAGATCCGCGGAAACGCCGAGGCGATCGACGGCGACCGGCCGCTGATCCTTCTGCGCCCGGCACGGATCGTCAGCTGGGGCCTGCACAGCGGCGTCACCATCGAGGACACCTACCGCGTCCGCGCCGCAGGACAACCCGTCGACACCTGACTCATGGCCACGATCCGTGCCCATCGCCGAGGACCGGCGATCACTGCCCGCAACCGGCACAACGTTCCGTCGCCGGCTACCGCGCCTGCCTCCGGTGAGTGAATTCGAACGGAATCCGGCGCGAGTCGCGTTCGGCAGAGGAGAGCGGCGGCTCGCCGATCAGCGGAACCTCGGCAACGTCGGATCCCGTTCCAGTGGACCCCCGAGTCAGCCGAGCTTGAGCAGCACTTCGGTGAGCTCTGCCGACGTGGTGATCATGCAGTCGTGTCCCGTCTGCAGCTCCCATACCTGTGCCGGGCTGCCGTTGGGCTGTATCGCTGGGACGGGCCGCCGCTCGATGCCCTCCGGTACGCCGGCGACGCAGTGAATGTGGGTCCGCGGAATCGTGCGCACAGCTGGGTTGTCCAACCTTCTGGGTGATTGCGTACGCGCCCGCCGGGAGCTCGTCACTCCTGAACAGGCCGGCATCCCCTCCGTTGGCGAACGGCGCGTGCCGGGCCTGCGCCGGGAGGAGGTCGCGATGCTCGCCGGCATCAGCGCCGACTACTACCTGCGCCTGGAGCAGGGCCGCGACCGCAACCCCTCCGCGCAGGTCCTCGAGTCCCTCGCCCGCGTGCTGCAACTCGACGACGACGCGACGGCCTACCTGCTACGCCTCGGGGCGGGAAAACCCCGGCGGCGACGGCGGCGGCCCCGGAAGGAGACCGTCCCTCCGGCGTCGCCAAGCTCGTCGTCACGCTTCCGCTCCCCGCGTACGTGGAGGAGCTCTACTTCGACGTCCTCGCCGCCAACACGCTGGCCACCGCCCTGTCACCGCGACTCGTGGCTGGAGGCAACCGCCTGCGGGACGTGTTCCTCGACCCCGCCGAGCAGGCCCTCTACCCGGACTGGGAGCACGCCGCGCAGGGCATGGTCGCCGGCTTCCGCGAGTCCGTCGGCACCGACACCGATGACCCCCGATTCATCGAACTCGTCGGCGAGCTCTCCCTCGCCAGCCCTCACTTCAGCAGGCTCTGGGCCCGCCACGACGTGAACACGTGCGAAGGCACCCCCAAGCACATCGACCACCCCCAGGTCGGTGGCCCGTGGCTGAACCGGGAGAGACTGGGCGTCAGCGGCACGACAGGCCAGACGCTCGTCGTCCACCCCGACCACGGCACCGACAGCGCCGACAAGCTGGCGCTCCTCGCATCCGTCATGCGGACATGACCCCGCCAGTGCTCGGCCACCCGGCCGGGTGGCCGAACCCGATGAGATCTCCGAGGCGCTCCGCATCCTCGCCTGGCCGCCGTCGATGACGGCGGCGCGGTAGGCGCCGCCGGCCGTGAGGAGCCGTGACAGGGCCAGTGTCATGCGGCGGCAAGAGCCCGGACCGGGCGGGCACTCGACTGTCGCTCAGTGGGTCATGCCGCGGGCCGCAGGTGCTGCCGCGCCCATTCCTCGAAGCTGGTCAGCCGGAGGCCGAGGTCCCTGGCGTACTGGGGCCGGGCCGGCTGGCCGGCAACGTTCAGCCACTCGTGCGAGCTGCCCATCGCCGGCATGCCGGCGGCGAGTGCCTGCTCCTCGGTCATGTCCGGCGCGGACAGGGGGGCGCCCAGCGCGCGGGAGAGGATTGTGGCGATCTCCGTCATCGGCAGATAGTCGCTCGCCAGTTCCAGTTCGACCCCGTCGAAGCGCTCCGGCGTGGCGATGGCCGCGGCGGCCGCCCTGCCGATGTCGTCGGTAGCGACGAGGGACAGGCGGGTCTGCGGCTTTATCACGCTCACCAGGCCGCCCGCGACGCCGCGCGGGAACAGGAACGCCATGGACGGCAGGAAGTTGTCCATGAAGAAGGCCGGCTTGAGGATCGTCCAGTGGGGAAAGCCGGCTGTGCGGACGCGCTCCTCGATCGCGGCCTTGGCGTTCAGCGGGGCCGCCACCACCTCCCGGCCGGGGGCGTCGGTGTGGCGGCCGGCGCCGCTGGTGGACGTGTGCACGAACTGCGGCACTCCCGCGGCCTTCGCGCCTTCGATGAGGTTGACGGCCTGGGCCACCTCATCGTCGAAGTCGAAGCCGCGGGTGGTCAGCGGGGCCATCTGCACGGAGAAGACGGCGCGGGCGTCCTTGGCGGCCCGGATCACCGATTCGCGGTCGTGGAGGTCGCCGGTGACGAGTTCGGCGCCGAGCGCTTCGACGGCTCTGGCCCGGTCGGTGGCCGGGTCGCGGACCAGGGCGCGGACGGGGACGCCGGCCGCGCGCAGGGCGCGGGCGGTGGCGCCGCCCTGTCTGCCGGTGGCGCCGATGACCAGGACGGGCGCGGATGGTGCGGGCATGGTGCTCCCTAGGGCAATAAACGGCGGGGCCCGCCGCTTTCTGTGCGATACGATACGGCGGGCCCCGCCACTTAGCAACACTGGAGATGACGCCATGCCCGACCGCCGGCGCGCGGACGCCCGGCGCAACTACGCCCGCATCCTCGCCGTGGCCGAGGAGGAGGTCGCCGCGCACGGCGCCGGAGCCTCCCTGGAGCAGATCGCCCGCGTGGCGGGGGTGGGCTCGGCCACCGTGCGCCGCCACTTCCCCACCCGCCGCGCGCTGCTGGAGGCGGTCTCCCACCAGCGGGTCGAGTCCCTGTGCGCCCGCGCGAACGAGCTGGCGGGCGAGGGCGACAGCCGCGCGGCGCTCCTGAGCTGGCTCGGTGACGTCGTCGCCTACTGCGTCGCGGCGCGAGGGCTGGCGGCGGCCCTGTCCTACGAGGGAGCCGAGCCCGGCTCGGTGCATGAGAACACCTGCTCGGCGATGATGGAGAAGGCGGGCGATCAGCTGCTGCGCCGTGCCGTGCGGGACGGCGTGGTGGCGGAAGGCGTCACCGTCGCCGACCTGATCGCGCTGATCGTCGGGATCGTCCTCGCGACTGAGCACCATCCCGATCCCGCCGCCCGGGCGGAGCGGCTGTTCCGGCTCGCGGTGGCGGGCCTGAGCCCGCAGGTCAGCGCAGCTCGGCGCGCATGACCGGCGCCACCTCGGCGAAGAAGCGCTCCAGGTGGCCCCGCGTGGTGGCGGCGTCGGTGAAGAAGCCCTCGAAGCCGACGGCGCGCAGGCCGCCGCCGAGCAGGCCCGCACCGAAACCGCCACGGTGCGCGCGCAGCTTGAGGCTGCCGAGCAACGCAACACCGACCTCACCCAGCAGGTGGTCCAGGCCCGCCGCGCGGAAAGCGAGGCCCGCAACCTCGTGGCGGTCCGCAACAGCCGGATCGAGGCCGCCGAACGCGAACGGGACAACGCGCGCGCCGAGCATCGCTCAGCCGAACAGCGCGCCGAACAACTGCAGACGAACCTGAACCTGCTCCTGCAGAGGCTCCTCTCCCCCGCCGCCGACCCCGTCCCCCGCCGAACCCGACCCGGCCGGATGATGACCGACGGCGGAAGCACACCACCGGGCCGCGGGTGCCATCCCGACCACTCCAACGCCGAGCACGGACAACGGCATCACGCGCGTGGCCTGCCGGACGCCCGGCCGCGGGAGGAATTCACCTGGGCAGGCAGGCGGCTCGTCGCGTCCCTCACCGATGTGAGCGCAGTGTGACGACGGGGACGGCGCGCCGTGATGCTCTGTGTCCGGAGCGGCGATAGCCAGCCCGGCTACTCCGGACACGCCGCTGCCCAAGGTCCACTGGCCGCCACGCTGTGGGCCAGTGCCTCATGCCCTCCACCCGTGTCCCTGCGACCAGCCTCAAAGTAGCTGTGCGTAGTTGTGGTTATCCACGGGCTGCCGCACGATCATGGCGAGATGGAGGAGGCCACCTACTGGACGGCGAAGCAACAAAGGCAAGGGGAATATCCACTCCCTGCCACTACCAACCTATAGCGCATGGGGGGACTTGCCACAAGGCCCCAGTCGTACCGCACAATCGCCCTTCGACACCGGAACGCACGGAGATCGGGGACTGCGGAATGCGCGTTGTGTTGGTGACCTACGGGTCGCGCGGGGACGTCGAGCCGATGACGGGGCTGGCGGTGCGGCTACGGGCGCTGGGCGCCGAGGTGCGGGTGTGCGCGCCGCCGGACTTCGCGGAACTGCTGGACGATGTCGACGTGCCGCTGACTCCCCTCGCCTGGCCGATCCGCGCGCTGGCAACGGGGGCGATCCCCGGAAAGGCGAAGGCGGGCCTGTCCGACATCTCCGCCGAGCTGACCGCCATGGCCTATGAGACGGTCGCCGGGGTGGCCGAGGGCTGCGCCGCGGTGGTGGCCACCGGCTCGTTCCCGGCCCTGGCCGGTACGCGCACGGCGGCCGAGAAGCTGGGCGTGCCCTATGTGTTCGCGTCCTTCTCCCCGTGTTACCTGCCGTCGGCGCATCACCCGCCTCTCCGCCGGCCGGGCCAGGTGATCCCCCCTGAGGTGACCGACAACAGAGGGCTGTGGGACCTGCACGCCGAGAACATGGAAGCCCTGTTCGGCGACACGATCAACACCCACCGGGCCTCGATCGGCCTGCCGCCGGTGAGCGGCGTCCGCGACCACGTCTTCACCGGCCACCCGTTCCTGGCGGCCGACCCGGTCCTGGGCCCGTGGCAGGAGACGCCGGAGCTCGACGTGACGCAGACCGGCGCGTGGATCCGGCCGGACGGGCGCCCGCTCCCGGCCGGTCTGGAGGCGTTCCTGGCCGCCGGTCCAGAGCCGGTGTACGTGGGCTTCGGCAGCATGCTGGTGCGGGGCGCGAACGCGCAGGAGGTCTCCCGGTCCGTCATCGAAGCGGTCCGGACGCAGGGTCGCCGCGTCCTGCTCGGGAGCGGCTGGGCTGACCTGGCCCTGATCGACGACCGGGACGACTGCTTCGTCGTCGGCGAGGTCAACCAGCAGGCGCTGTTCCGCCGGGTGGCCGCGGTCGTGCACCACGGCGGCGCGGGCACCACGACGACGGCGGCCCGTGCCGGGGCGCCGCAGGTGATCGTGCCTCAGGTCGCGGATCAGCCGTACTGGGCGGGCCGGGTAACCGAGCTGGGCATCGGCTCGGAACACGACGGTCCGACACCGACCGCCGAGTCCCTGTCGGCCGCGCTCCAGATCGCCCTGGCCCCCGAGACCGGTGCCCGCGCGGCCGACGTGGCCGAGACGGTCCGCACCGACGGGGCGGAGCAGGCCGCGAAGCTTCTGCTCGACATGATCGGCCGGAGCGGGTCCGCAGGCTGATCCCCGGAGGTCACACAGGTAGGCACCCCGCCGGTTTGCGCGTGCCCGCGGCCGCGTCGGGCACGACGAGCATCGGAACTGTGATTCTTGACCTACGGCCCGGTTGGGCCTGCCACGCTCGACGCCGGCACTTGATATGACCCACATTCGGAACTGGCGCCTGGTA
>NZ_JBSGFQ010000237.1:0-7790 GCF_053603495.1 Nonomuraea sp. NPDC004186
CCGAACTCGACATCCACGCCACCACCTCCAACGGCGACATCACCGCCCGCAGCCTGTGACCCGCAGCCTCCCAAGGAGAGGCAGACCAAGCCCGCCGACGACGAACGGCCCCGGTCCATCCACGCGGACCGGGGCCGTTCCGGCTCTGAGTGACCAGGGTGCCCGTGGGTCCGGCCGTGGTTGAGCCTGCTGAGCGGAGCGCCGTGCCCGCGCCGGAACTCCGGCGACCAGGTCATGGGAACGCATCGAGGCCTTGCCCTCTACTGGCGCGTTCGGCGGATCTCCGCACCTGCCGGGGCCTCTGGTCGGTGACGGGTGTCGTGGATGGAGCCGGTGGGGTTGGCGTGTGCGAGGATAGCGCTGGTCAAGGCCTCCGCGAGTTCGGAAGGGGCGCGCGGGTTGGTCAGCAGGACGAGGTCGAGTTCGCCCAGTTCGGGTAGTCCGGCACTCTTGGGAAGCTCGACCAGATCGGCGGGCAGCAGGCTGCGGGCGAAGATCGCAACGCCGAGGCCGGCACGGGTGGCGGCCAGCACGGCGTTGACCCCGCGCGCCGTACAGACCACACGGTGTTTGACGCCTGCCTGCTCCAACGCCTGCACCGCCAACGCCCGGCTGGGGCTGGGCGCCTGATACACGATCAGCGGCACCCGCTGTCCGTCGTCCCACCGCAGGCCGCTGCCTTCGACGGCAGCCCATACGAGCCGGTCCCGGCGCACCAGCCGGCCCCGTCCCTCTCCGGCGGTGGTCTGGAGGAAGGCGACGTCGACGTGGCCGGATTCGACGCGGCGTTGCAGTTGCACGCCCTGCTGGACCACGGTCAGGTCCAGAGTGACGCCGGGGTTGAGGTGCCGGAAGTCCCGCAGAATCCGCGGCAGTTGGCTCAGCGCGAGATTGTCGGTCACCCCGAATCGCAACCGGCCCCGCACTCCGCCGCCGTTGAAATAGTCCGCCGCCTGAGCGTGTGCGGTGAGAATCGAGCGGGCGAAGCCGACCATCGCCTCTCCGTCGACGGTCAACGTCACGCTGCGAGTGTCCCGGACCAGCAACGGCCGACCGACCGCTTGTTCAAGCTTGCGTATGTGCTGACTCACTGTGGGCTGACCGAGGCCCAGCGCCGCCGCAGCCCGGCTGAAGCTCAATGACTGCGCCACTACCAGGAAAGTCCGCACCTGCTCGGGAGGAAACATACGACCCGACGCTAGGCCGGCTCATCATGATTCGCAATAAGACTTATTTGATCAATTCCCTTTCGTGAATTCATCCCGGTGCCCAACGATGGAGACACAGCCCCGTTACCGAAGGAGGAGTTCCGTCGTGACCAGGGCGGCCGCCAGGCCAGAGCCCCCCAGCCCCCGGCCGAAACCACCTATCCCGCGACGTACCAGGCTTGCCGCGTTGCGTTCCCGGAACTTCCGACTCCTGCTGCTCGGCCAGACAGTGGCGACCACCGGGATGTGGGCGCAGCGCATCGCCCAGGACTGGCTGGTGCTCAGCCTCACCGGAGATGCCACCGCCGTCGGAATCACCACTGCTCTGCAACTGGCCCCCATGCTGGTCTTCGGCCTGGCCGGTGGGTGGATCGCCGACCACTACCCGAAGCGCCGGGTGTTGCAGGCCACCCAGGCCGCGACCGGCGCCCTGGCCGCGATCCTTGCCGTGCTCACCCTCACCGGCCACGTCACCGCCTGGCACATCCAGCTCCTGGCGGCAGTGCTCGGCATCATCGCGGCGATCGACCAGCCTGCTCGGCTGGCGTTCGTCACCGACCTCGTCGAACGCGATCACCTGCACAGCGCCATCAGTCTCAACTCCTCGACGTACCAACTCGGCGCCCTCACCGGCCCGGCAGTGTCCGGTGCGCTGATCAGCGCCGTCGGTCCCGGCTGGGCTTTTGCTCTCAACGCCGTCTCCTACGCTGTCCCGCTCATCGCCTTCGCCTGCATCGACCCGGACCGGCTCCCGCACCCGCGCCCCGCGGCGCGCGCCGCCGCACTCGTTCCAGGTGGGATGCGCGGACTGGTACGGCGACCGGAGATCTGGCGGCCCATCGCGCTGGCCGGCGCGTTCAGCATGTTCACCAGCAGCCTGCCGGTCACACTGTCCTCCTACGCCCGCACCCTCGACATCGGACCCTCCGGCTACGCGACGCTCACCTTCGTCGTCGCGCTCGGCTCCATGCTCGGCGCGCTGATCGCCGCCGGTCGAACCCGCACCACCATGAACGGATTGACCTGGACCGGGTGCGCGGTGGCCGCCACGTATTTACTCGCCGCCGCCATGCCGACACCGTGGAGCCTCGCGTGCGCCCTCGCCGGGATCGGCATGGCTACGACACTGTTGTTCACCGCGGTCAACGCCACCGTGCAAGTCGCTGCCGGAACCGAGCTTCGCGGCAGGGCGATAGGTGTCTACCTTCTCGTGTTCTTTGGCTGCGGCGCCCTCGGCGGACCCCTGATCGGCGCCATCAACCAGCACCTCGGGCCCCGAATCGGTCTGGCGCTCGCCGGTGCGGTTCCCGCCGCTGCCCTTCTCCTGCTGTCCCTCTCGTACTTCGTATGCCGCCCTGCTGCCATGCAACCGTCCGACGTGTCCCGGCGCCCGTCCGGCACCGGCCGGGAACCCACACCGCACACCCGATCGCAACTTCCCTGACCAGCCGGCAGCCGCGGACTCCGGGGCCTCGACTCGCCTGCCGCCGTGGCGCATCACCGGTCCTGCCTGCCGGGCTCGTGCCGTTGCCTGGCCGGGTGGCTGGAGGCTGAGGCCGGTCGGCCAGGCCCCTGGCTGGACCGGCGCGTCGTGCGAACTCCCTCGATGACGGAGGCAGCTGACGTACCAGGTGGACCTTGACCTTGATGGAAAGATCGGTTTGACTGAAAAGTCAAACCGATCTTGTTTGCCCTTGGGGGAACAATGCATCGACGCGTAACCCGCGCGTTGGCGACCATGACATTGGCGGCGGCAGTCGTAGTCGGCCTGGCCGACGTCGCCGTGGCGGATCAACGGACCTTCGTCGGCTACGGTTATCTCCCTTCGGATGCTCATGCCAGCGCGGTGGCCGCCATGCAGGCGTACAGCAGTAGCTGTCAAGAGATCAGCACGAGCTATTCTCCGGCCGGTTCCGAACATTATTGGAAGGCCACTCTCACCGCTTCGTGTTAAGAGAGCGGTCGCGAGGCCTACCAGGTGACGCGTACGGCGCGCGGGCCGACGTCGACGCTGTCGGTGGTCCATTCCACGCTCTCGAGCGGCTCGGCCGGCCGTACGCCGGGAAGGTGACGTGACAACGCCGATAGGGCTGCGCCGATCTCGGCGCGAGCGAGGACGGCGCCCAGGCAGTAGTGCGGGCCGTGGCCGAAGACCAGGGGAGGAGCGGCGGCCCCGGAAGGAAGCGGTCGGGGTCGGTGAATGCTCGCCGGTGCGGCCCGACTGCATGCGGAGAGCCTCGTCGACCACGGCGGGGGTGAGGTCGGGCAGGCGGCCTTCGATGATCACGCGCATGGCGGCGACGCCGATGGCATTGCTCGCCGACAGGTAGCCGCCGGTGACGATGGTGATGATCATCGCGGCGAGCTCGTCGTCCGTGAGTGGCTCGGTGACCAGGCGGCTGAGCAGGTCCTCTCCCGGATCCGCCCGCTTTGCGGGGACCAGCGTGGCGGTGTGAACGCCGAAGTCCTGCCAGGCCTGTGCCGCGGCGGCGATCTCGTCCTGATGGATGAGGTTCTCTGGCGTCTGTTCCTGCAGGCGGCTCGTCCTGGAGGACGAGGTGGCCGGGCGATCGCGTCCCTAGATTCGTGACGTGTCGAAGAGAGCTGTGGTCGCCCGAGCGCTGCGCAGGGCCGCCGCCTGGTGCGCGGCGGTGGTCGTGCTGGCGGCCGTCACCGGGTTCTGCTACGAGTCGGTGGCCCGGCAGGGGGACCCGCCCGTGCCTGGGCGGCTGGTGGACGTGGGCGGCCACCGGCTGCACGTCCACTGCACGGGCTCGGGAACCACGGGCTCGGGAACGCCGACCGTCGTGCTGGAGGCCGGCCTGGCGGAGTCGAGTGCGAGCTGGGACGTGATCCAGCGCGGACTGCCCGGCCGCGTGTGCGCGTACGACCGCGCGGGATACGCCTGGAGCGAGGACGGCCCGGCCCCTCGTACGGCGGACCGCGCCGCGGCGGACCTGCGCGCGCTGCTCGCCGCGGCGGGCGAGGCGGGGCCGTACGTCCTGGTCGGACACTCCTACGGCGGCACGATCGTGCGACTCTTCGCGCATCACTGGCCCGCGCTGACCGCCGGGCTCGTGCTGATCGACGTCACGGACGAGAACGCCACCGAAGCCCTCCAGATCTCCCGCCCGCTCCTCGCCGCGCAGTTCACCGTCAACCAGGCCCTGGCGCGCGTCGGCGTGCTGCGGCTGTTCGGCGACGCGCTGGTGCCCGCCGACGCCACCGCGGCGGCGCGTGTGAGCGCTCCCGTCGTCTACGGCGCGGGCAGCATGGGCGCCGCCCGGGCCGAGGCCTGGGCCGCGGCGGAGAGCGCCGCCCAGGTCCGCGCGACGGTACGACCAGGCGCCTGGCGCGACCTGCCCGTCGTGGTCGTCATCCCCGCGGGGCAGCCCGCGACGGTGGCCCATCAGGCCGGACGTCTCGCCGCGCTGTCCAGCCGCGGCCGTGTCGTCGTGGCGGGCGCCACAGACCACTACGTGCAGCACGCCCAGCCCGACCTGGTGATCGAGGCGATCAGATCGGTCCGGTGAGCGGCCGTCGTGGAACGAGATCCACGTGTTCGGCCCCGCACTGCCTCGTAATGCATTCCGAGGTTCGGCCAAGTACAAGGTGTAAGCACTGTTGAACGAAGGGAGCCCGGCTCGTGCGGCTCGACCAGGCGCAACCGGCGGACCCGTTAGCCCGGACACAGGCGTTCGAAGCCTTCTACCTGCGGAATTTCGACGCCATGACACGGTTCGTCGCACGGCGGGTGGCCGACCCGCACGCGGTGGCTGACCTGACGGCGGAGATATTCCTCGCGGCGCTGCACTCCCGGCACACCTACCGGCCGGGACGGGGCAGCGAGACCGGATGGCTGTACGGGGTGGCGCGCAACGTGCTGTCGACCCAACGACGTCGCAGTGAGCGCGAGGCCCGAGCGGTCGAACGGATCGTCGCGCGCCGGCTGCTGGACGGCGACGACATCGCCGACCTGACCGACCGCATCGACGCCGAAGAGCCCGCCCGGCGGGCACTGTCGGCCATGGCCGACCTGCCGGAGGGCGAAAGGGCGTTGATCGAGCTCGTGGTCATCGACCAGCTGACGGTGGCAGAGGCGGCCCAGGCCCTGGACATCAGGGTCGGGACGGCCAGGGTCCGGCTGCATCGCGCCCGCCGGACTCTGCGGAAGGTACCCGGCGTGGCGGCGGCTCTCGTGACGGAAGGACTGTGATGGCGGTGTCGTTCAGGGACAAGCTGTTCGAGGAACTGCGTGCGGAGGCCGCCACGGTCTCGTGGGGGGCCGGGCCGGCTCGCCGGCCCGCACGCCATCTGGTGGCCGCGGTGGGGCTGGCCGTGGTGGTGGCCGCAGCGGTGGCGGTCGCCGTACCGCTGATGTCGGACGCGCCGGCATTCGCCGTCGTCAAGAACCCCGACGGGACCGTCACCGTACGGATCAACGAGTTCGTCAGGCCGAAGGACCTGGAGAAAAGGCTGCGGGAAGAGGGTGTGCGAGCGGTGATCGACTATGTCCCCTACGGCCAGGCCTGTCGCGAGCCCCGGGGGCAGACGGTGCCCCAGCCGGACCGGATGCCGCTGAGACGAGCCGAGGACTCGAGAGACTTCTGGATCGACCCGAAGGACTTCGGGCCGGACGAGACGCTCGTCGTCGTGATGCACTCCGCCAACGGCGACCTGAACAAGAGCTATGGAGGCGGCGTCGGGGTCATCCGCGGACCGGTCGCACCTTGCGAACTCGTCCCAGCCGAGTTCAGCGGCGCAGACCATGACTGATCCAGCCCAAGGCACCCGCTTGCGCCGTCCTCAACCGCGACACCCTGAACGCCCGATGGATGATCGGGCAGCACGGTCTCGGCTATGGTCGCCCGCATTCCAGGCCGTCCGGCCGGCGATCGTGCTGCCCGCCTGACGTCGCCGTCACCGGGGTGCGGGCGCGGGGACGCAGCACGGCATGGGCCAGCACGCCCAGCGCGCCCGCGACCAGCACGGACAGCGCGGCCAGCGTCGCGGACCGCCAGTCGCCGCCGGCCAGCGTGCCGAAGAAGACGGTGCCGGTGATCGTGCAGCCGAGCACGCCCCCGGTCTCCTGAACGGTTCCGAGCACCCCGGCCGTGGCTCCCGCCCGCTCGGGGCGTACGGCCGACAGCACCGAGGAGAGCAGCGGCGACATGATCAGTCCCATCCCGGCTCCGACCACGAGGAGGGCCATGGCCACCTGGTACGGCTGCGCCGCGCGCGCCACGACGTCGTACAGGAGGCACAGCCCGAGCAGCAGTACGGGTGCGCCGAAGCGTCCAGGTCGGAGGGAGGCGGCGAAGAAGCCCGCGTTGAGCGCGGTGCACACGGCTCCGGCGGCGAGCGGGTCGAGGCCGAGGCCGTCCTGCAGGTAGAGGGCGAGCACGAACGACAGCCCGGCCGAGGTGCCGAACAGCAGCGCCACGGCGACCAGGCCCCAGGCGAACGCCCGGTCCGCGAACACGTCGAGGTCGAGCAGCGGGATCCGCCCCGAGCCCGCCAGCCGCCGCTGACGGCGCACGAACGCGGCCAGGATCGGGCCGGAGGCGGCCAGGCACCACCAGGCCCACGGCGGCCAGCCCTGTTCGCGGCCCTCGATCAGGGGCAGCACGATCGCCACCTGCCCGGCGGTCACGAGCCCGGCCCCGCCCAGGTCGAGCCCGGCTCGGGGCGTGTGGGGCGCGGCTCGCCGGGGCGGCGACGGCAGGGGCCGGGGGAGCAGCCGTCCCGTCATCGCCAGCGCCGCGGCGCCGAGGGGTACGTTCACCAGGAAGCAGGCCCGCCAGCCCAGCCCCAGTGGATCGCCGGCCACCAGCACGCCGCCGATCACCTGGCCGCTGACCCCGGCCAGGCCGACGGCCGTGCCGTACCAGCGGAAGGCCGTGGCCCGGTCGGCGCCCCGGTAGAGATCCCCGAGCAGCGTGAGGACCTGCGGCGCGAGCAGCGCCGCGGCCACCCCCTGCGCGACCCTGGCGGCCACCAGCCAGGCCGCGTCTCCCGCGAGCCCGCACCCCGCCGACGCCAGCGTGAACAGCGCCAGCCCGGCGCGGAACATCCGCCGGTGCCCGTACAGGTCGCCGAGCCGCCCGGAGGTGATCAGCCCGGCAGCGTACGCCAGCCCGTACCCCGCGACCACGAACTGCACCGCGGCGTCACCGGCCCGCAGGTCGGCGCGGATGGACGGGACGGCCAGGTTCGCGACGAAGAAGTCCAGCGTGGTCACGAACACCGCGACCAGTAGCACGGGCAGTGCCGCCCAGCGGCGGGTAGTCATGAAGGGCTCCAGGGGACCGGGGGAGGGACGTCGGCAAGAACACCGCGGTGCGGCGATCGGTTGACCCTCACCCTGGGGCGGCGGAGTTATGGATTCCTTCGGAGCGGCTACGGGTTTGCGTTCGAGCGCGCTCGAAGTCGTAGCGTCGCCGGCATGACGACAAAGACCTGGATCATCACCGGCGCGTCCCGGGGGTTCGGACGCGCGCTGGCGGAGGCGGCGCTCGCGGCGGGCGACCGCGTGGTGGCGGCGGTGCGCCGGCCCGAGAGCGTGGCCGACCTGGCGGACGC
>NZ_JBSGFQ010000238.1:0-7255 GCF_053603495.1 Nonomuraea sp. NPDC004186
ATCAGCGAGGCCGATCTCGCGAAAGAACTGCCCGACAACAAGCTTGCCGAGTTCGTTCATCGCGTTTACGCACTCGACTGACACGCCGGCCTGATACTCCGCTGCCAGCGGAGTGGTGGACAGTGATGACTCCGCAGCGAGCCGGCCCCGGTGACGGCGGAGCGGTTCCAGGCGCTTGTTTCGGTCGGGACGCGACGCCTGATCGTGCTCGATCCGCCCACGGCGCGGCGCCGGAGATCGTCGTGGCCGCGACTCCCGGCTTGTTCGTGGAGGCAGCGGCGGAGCGTCTCGATCGTGCCGGGATCCATCGGGTGCTGGTCACCGACACCGTTGCCCGGCCGCCTACGCCACCGATGCGGCTTGGGGTGTGCTCGGTGGCCTCGCTACCGGCCGATGCCATCGGACGGCTCCATCGCGATGAGCCGCTGGACGACCTACTTGCCCGGACTTGAAGGTTCTGTGGCGGCGGGCATGCACAGGGAGGGAACAATGCCGCACACACGAGTACAGAGCATCGAGCGCACTGTCCAGACCACCAACCGATGGCTGGGCGATCTGGCTGACGCGTTCGGCACCGAGGACCGGGACTTCGCCCAGCGGGTGTTGAAGGGCTGGCTGCACGCGGTCAGGGACGGTTTGACCGTGGACAGCGCGGCCCACTTGGCCGCGCAACTGCCCGATCTGCTCCGTGGGGTGTATTACAACGGCTGGGAGCCCAGCCGCGTGCCGATCCGCCGGAGCCGGGAGGAGTTCATCGAGTACTTCGCACGCTCTGCCCGCATCGCGCTCAGGGATGTGCCCCAGTTCGCTGCCACTGTCACGGAATTCCTGTGCGGGGAGCTCTCGGAGGCGTCGGTTACGCATGTGCTCGACCGGCTCCCTCGGGACGTGCGTACCGTGTTGCAACCCACCGGGACGGCCGGGAGAGGTTGATCGCATGTCCGAGCCCATCATCGTAGGGGTGGACGGTTCCCAGGGAGCGCTGGCCGCGGTGCTGTGGGCGGCGGACGGCTGCTGGCAGAGGCCGCCGCTCGGGCAGTGATCGTGGTCCGCGGCACACCCAGCGTGGTGCAGGGCGAGATCGTGGCCGGTCTGGACCCCGAGGACGCCGTGCACCCGGCCATCGATTACGCCTTCGAGGAGGCGCAGGTCCGCGGGGCCCGGCTGTGGGTCGTACATGCTGGGATCTGCCGTCGAGCAGGGTGGTCGCGAGCTTCCCGCCCGATCTCGAATTCATCGGCCAAGCGCGGCAAAAGCGTGTTCATGACGTTCTGTCGCCATGGGCGAAGCGGTATCCCCGCGTAGAGGTGACCGAGTCGGCCTTCCGCGGAAATCCCATCGCGGCGCCGTGCGAGACTTCCGCTCGTGCCGATCTGGTCGCCGTGGGCTCGCGGGGCCGGGGGGTGAGCCGCTCGGCTCGGTCAGCCACGGTGTCCTGCACTACGTACGCATCCTGCCCGGTCGCCGTCGTACGGCCACGTGTCCGAGCCGACTGAACACGTTCAGGGGTCGATGCTTTGCTCCATGGAGCCGGTGGTCGGAGTTCCCCGGGGCTGCACACGACAAAGACCTGTGAGGCGCTCTCCCTTCGCCGGTATGGTCCGGATCAGGTGGCTAGGGGTCGACGGTCAGTCTTTCGGCTTTCCGACCTCTCAGCCCTTCCGTTGATCCTCCATCGAGGCTCTCAGGTCGGACTCCCTCGCTCGTCTCACAGGCCTAAAACCAACCTCCCGCCGTCCGGTTCGTCTCGCTAGGGACGGAAGTCCTTCTCTTTGAGGACCAATGGCCCTGGCGCCGCGGCCCAAGCCCGGGTCGGCCGGGAACGCCTCAGGGACGGTAAGGCACCCGCCGATCTGGGCGCGCTGGTCGTGATCGCCGTGGCGGACAGAACCTGGTCGTCGGCTCTTGAGATGTAATGAGCTAGCCGTCAGGTTTACGGCGGCGCCACCGCGCGCACGCCTCCGCCCAGGAGGCATCCCACGCCGCGTACCGCCCTCTGTCGAGCAACCCTCTGAAGGCCCGGAAGGCCAACGACAGGGTAGCCGCTGATCCCACGACGACCAGGAAGGCCGCGACCGTGGCGCCCGTCAGTGTTTCCGCGTGGCTCGTCGGAGGAGTGGTCAACTCGCCGTGACCGTCGATCCATACCTTTACGGACGTACCCGCTCTGGTGCCCGCGGGCACGGCCACCTCGCCCATCTTCCAGTGACCGGACGGAGCCATCCACCGCGCGGGAGCGTGTGATCCCGGCCCCGCGCCATCCTCGCCACTTCCGGCAGGAAGGGTGTACGGCGCATCCCGGGCCAGAGTCGCCGTCACTGACTGGCGGATGCCCTGGCCGGCTCGCTCGGCCTGCAGTCCTCTCTCATAGACCGACCGCCCCACGACGACGGCCGGCCAGACGCTGAGCAGCAGCAGAATCAACGTGGCGGCCACAGCTGCCGCTTCCAGCCGATCGGAGCGACGACGCAGCGGATTCCGTCCCAGCCAGTACCGGCGCACTCGAAGCAACACCCACTGACTCGCGCGCCTCATCACGCACCTCCCCCTATCCTTCAGCCTCCGGCGGAGGCAACGGTTCACGACAGGGGCATATGACCCGACCTCAGCGGGCCCTTGGACCTCCTGTTCGCAAGAGAGATCAGGCCTCAGCTCACCGAAGGCGGACGGCTCCGGGTGAACGGCCGACCTTGAGGATCTTTGCCGTGGTTTTGCCACGCTTCGGGCAGAGGGCCCGTACGACGTCCTCAACGGCTAGCGAAAGGCGCAACCATGAACGACGTCATCGTCGTGGGGACTGACGACTCGCCGGGCGCCGACACCGCCATCGCTTGGGCTGCTGCCGATGCCACGCGCAAAAGGCTCCGGCTTGAGCTCGTACATGTGATCGAACACGGCTCCTACGAACTTCCGCGTTTCCCGATCCCTGGCCTGCTGGATGGCCTCAGGGAGGCCGCCGAGGCCATGCTGGAGAAGAAGGCCCAGGCTGTCATGGCCCGCTGGCCCGGCATCGAGGTCGCCACCAAGGTGAAGATCGGATCGCCGGTGGCCGAGCTGCGGGCGCAGGCGGAGCCGGCCGCCGAACTGGTGGTCGGCTCGCGCGGCCGGAGTAGATTCGCCAGCGCGTTGCTCGGCTCGGTCAGCCTGCGATTGGCGGGCCACGCCCACGGCACGATCGTCGTCGTACGCTCGATCGCGGCTGACCATGGGCGGCTCGTGGTAGGTCTGGACGAGACCGACTCCTCAGAGCCCGCCCTGGCCCACGCCTTCAACGAAGCGTCCCTGCGCGGAGTGCCGCTGCACGTCCTCTACGCCTACGCCGTCCCCCTTCACGCGGTCTCGCTCGACCTGGACCGGCTGCAACGAGCCCAGTACGACTTCGTCCATGATCGGCTCACCCCTTGGCGCGCCAAACACCCTGAGGTCGACGCGATCGCGGATATCACCTCCGTACATCCGGTCGCGGCGCTCACTGAGGCGTCCAAAGACGCGGACCTGCTCGTGGTGGGCAATCGCGGGCGTGGGATAGCGGTGCTCGGCTCCGTCAGCCACGGCGTACTGCACCACGCTCAGTGCCCGGTCGCCGTGGTCCGCCGCCGTGGTGACGATCAACCTGGCCGCTGACCCTCTTTCGTTGAGTGGTTCGCCGACGCCGGCAATGAACCGCAAACCGGGACAGATCGTAGGCAGGGCATCGGGGCGGTGTACCAGACGGTCACCCGCTGGTCCCCCCTCGGCCGCACGGCAGCCCACCGAGGAAGGCCCGCTGAGCCGTCTCCCGGGCAAACGTGCGGCATTCCTTCCCAACGGCGGACCGAAAGACCTCGGCACCCAGGACCTCCGCCCCTGCATCGAAGCCTCTACAAATGTGATTAATACCCATATACCGCCCGAAAAGATATGGAGGTATCCATGGACACGCTGATGCGCAGGGAGCGCTTCCTACCCGATCTGCTCGACTGGTTCGAAGAGCCGCTGGCCGCTGTGCGGTCAGGCACATGGCAGTCCATGCGGTTCGAGGACTACATCAAGGACGGCAGGTACGTCCTCCGCGTCGAACTGCCAGGCATCGATCCCGAGAAGGACGTCGAGATCGACCTGACCGACGGGGTTCTCACCATCCACGCGGAGCGGCGTGAGGAGCACCGGGAGCAGTACCGCACCGAATTCCGGTACGGGTCCTTCACCCGCTCCATCTCGCTGCCCCAAGGAGCAGATAAGAACGACGTCAAGGCCGTCTACGACCAGGGGATCCTCGAAGTGAGCGTGAAGCTGGCCGAAAGGAGGCCAGAGGGACGGCACATCCCCATCGAGGGCGCCACCCAGCCGAAGGAGTGATCAGCCTAGGGACGACGAACGACCGGGCCGACGGAGTCGCCGTGCAGCCGCGTCTTGAGCTCGTACCGATCCGTCAGCAGTGTCACCGCTCATAGCGCAGGCATCTCTCCGGCGGAAGGTGTGAACAGCGGCCGATCGTCCTGCTCAGGCGAGTCGAAAGCCTCGAATGGGACTCAGAGTGTCGCGATGGTCACAGACGCTCGTCACCACCCCTCGGGACTTCCGGCCCTACTTCCCGACGTCGCCTGGAGCTGTGATGAAAGCACCGGGAAAGAAGCAGGAAGGAGCTGACCGGCCATGGGCATGACCGTTGAGGACGTGATGACGAGCAAGGTCGTCTCCGTCACCGCCAATACCCCGTTCAAGGCACTCGCCGAAACGCTCGTCAGCAACGGCGTCAGCGCCGTACCGGTCCTGGACGATGACAACCACGTGATCGGCGTGGTCTCCGAAGCCGACCTGCTGTGCAAAGAGGAGTTTCGCGAGCAGTTCTACCTGGAGGGCTACCGTCCGCCGCTGCGTACCCGGCTGCGCCATCCCAAGAGCCGCCAGAAGGCACGGGGCGACACCGCCGCCAACCTGATGACCAGTCCCGCCATCACCGTCCCTCTTGAGGCGCCGGCGGTCGCGGCGGCCCGCCTCATGGAGACTCACGGTGTCAAACGACTGCCGGTCATCGATTACAACGGCCGACTGCAGGGCATCGTCAGCCGCTGCGACCTCGTCAAGCTGTTCCTGCGTGGCGACGAGGAGATCGCCGCCGAGGTTCGCGACGACATCCTCGGCCGCACCCTGTGGTTCGACACCTCCGGCATGACCGTCTCGGTGAACGACGGTGTGGTCACGTTGTCCGGCCGGATGGAACACCGCGCCGAGGCCGCCATTGCCGTCCGCGTGGTCGGAAACGTCAACGGCGTCGTCAGCGTGGTCGACGAACTGGCCTGGAAGATCGACGACTCCGCGTGGCAGGCCGGATAGCCGTGCCGGTACGCGATGTCCCGGTACGGAACAGCTCGGCCGCCACGGCGCTGTCGCTGACCGCCTGGGCACCGGGAAGCCGGGACCACCACATCGTGGTCGATGCCGACGCCGCATCATCGCTGGTCGCTGTTCAGACGCCACGGTCCGGGCCTCGTCGGGCCTCTGGGCCAGCAGGCGTGGCTTCGCAGTAGCTCGTCATGTCGGCCAGCACGACGAGAACGGGACGCCGCAGGACGAACGCCAGATGCTCGGCGACGGTCAGCGCTGTCCGCGGCGTGAGCAGCCGTTCGATCACGGGGTCGTCGGCGAGGTTGAGCAGCAGCGTCCGCTCCGCGGCCGACGAACGTCTCTCCAGGATGTCGCGCACCGTCCCCGCGTCACCGTCAGTCAGCCCCATGGCGGCGAAGATGACGCTGAACGGCTCGCCACCGGTGTGGGCCTGGGCTGCCACCTGGGCGGCGAGCTCCAGGTGGGGCAGGCCTCCTGGGCTACAGCACCGCCCCGCTCGTCTCACTCGACATCATCGCCAATGTCGCCTCCTGCGTGTTCGACTCCTCCCTCACGCAGGCGCGCGAGGACCTGGTCAAGGTCTTCGGCTGGTACGACAACGAATGGGGCCATGCCAACCGGCTGGTCGACATGGCCCGGCGGATGGCCTGACCTTTGGTCAGCGCATCCGCCGCAGCAGCTGTGAGGGCGGCTTTTCGCAGGGCGCCACCCGGATCCGGGCGTCCACGGTGACCGCGCCCTCCGGAGTGACGATGACCGGGTTGAGGTCGAGCTCGGCCACCTCGGGCAGGTCTTCGAGCAGCCTGCCGATCCGGACGACCTGATCGGCCAGAGCGGGGACGTCGACGGGTGGTGAACCGCGGTAGCCGTGCAGCACCGGGGCGCAGCGCAGCTCGCCGATCATCTCGAGGGCGTCGGTGACGGGAGGCACCCGGAAGGCGCGGTCGGCCAGCAGATCGGCCATCACCCCGCCCATGCCGACCATGACCAGCGGGCCGAACACCGGGTAGTTCACGCCGCCGACGATGATCTCCACGCCGCTGGGCAGCATGCGCTGGACGATCGCGCCGGTCATCTCCGTGCCTATGCGCGCTGACATGTCGTGATACGCCTGCCGTACCTCGTCGGGGGTCTGAAGGTTGAGCCGCACCCCGCCGACCTCGCTCTTGTGCACGGGACCTGTGGCCTTGAGCACGGCGGGCAGCCCCACGCGCAAGGCCGCCGCGGCGGCGGCCTCAGGGCCGTCCACGTCGAGGGACTCCACCGGCGTCACGCCGTAGCAGCCGAGCAGCCGGGCGGCCTCGGCGGGTGATAGCCAGCCACCGTCCGGGTGCGTCTCCAACTCCGCGTGGACGATCTCCCGGGCGGTCTTCTCGTCGGCGGGCGGAGGCACTGGAACGGGTTCGACGGGCCGGCTGCGCCATTCGGCGTAGCGCACCGCGTGGGCCAGGGCCTGGACGGCCTGCTCGGGGAAGGCATAGCTGGGGACGCGGCCGTCGATCAGGCCGTCGTGGCCGACGACGCAGGCCAGCACGGTCTTGGCCGCCGTCTTGGTGGCATCCGCGATGGCCTGACGAGTCGCCTCCAGGCCATCACCGAACGGTGGGGTGTAAACGACAAGGACCACGTCTACCGCGGGCGAAGCGGCAAGGACCTCGACGGCGGCGCCGATCTCGGCGGCGGTGGCATCGGCGGTCAGGTCGACCGGGTTGCCCAGCGCGGCGGCGGCACGGGCCTCCAGCAGTCCGGGCGGCAGCTCCGGAACGATCAGGCCGTGGGCCTCGCAGGCGTCGGCGGCCATCGCCTGCGGCCCGCCCGAATTGCCCACGACGGCCACCCGGCGACCGGCCGGCAACGGCTGACCGGCCAGCAGCTTGGCAGTGTCGATCAGCTCGTGGACACTGTCGAGCCGGATCACACCGGCGGC
>NZ_JBSGFQ010000239.1:0-7251 GCF_053603495.1 Nonomuraea sp. NPDC004186
TGCCTGCCCGCCCGGCGCTGGGTGGTTGCGCTCTGGGCCGCGGTGGTTACCCCCGCTCCGGCCCGCCGCGCCGGTGAGCATCCCCACCAGATGTCCGGCGGCATGGCCCAGCGCGTCATGATCGCCATGGCGCTGGCCGCCCACCCGGACGTCCTCATCGCCGACGAGCCCACCACCGCCCTCGACGTCACCGTCGAAGCGCAGATTCTGCGGCTGATCGCCGCCATGCAGGTCGAGACCGGGATGTCGGTCCTGTTCATCTCCCACGACGTCACCACCGTCGCCTCCATCGCCGACCGCATCGCCGTCATGTACGCGGGCCGCATCGTCGAGGACGGACCGGCCTCCGAGGTCATCACCGCCGCCGAGCACCCTTACACCCAGGCGTTGTTGCGCTGCTCCACCCTGCAGACCGACGACACCGGCCATCTGCACACCATCCCCGGCAACGCCACCGCGGCACGCGCGGTCAGTCATGGCTGCCGCTTCCGCCCGCGCTGCGACGTCGCGGCCAGTGACGGGGAACTGGGCTCCCACTGCGACACCGAGGAACCCGATCTCGCCGGCTGCGGCACCCGTCGCAACTCACGCTGCTGGGTCACCATCGACCCCCGACGACAGGTCCCGGCATGAACGACCCCGCGCAGAGCTCCGGCATGAGCTCCGACATCGCCGTCATCGACCACGTCACCAAGCACTATCCGTTGGCGCGGAACGGCTTCGGGCGCCGGCCGCACGTGCACTCCGTCGACGACGTCTCCCTGACCATCCGCGAGGGGGAGGTACTGGGGCTGGTCGGCGAGTCCGGCTCGGGCAAGAGCACGCTGGCCCGGCTCCTGCTCGGCCTCGTCCCGGTCGACTCCGGACGGATCGAGGTCGATCGGCTGAGGGTCGGCAGGCTGCGCGGCGCCCAGCTCCGTCAGCTGCGCCGGTCGGCGCAGCTGGTCTTCCAGGACCCGCACTCCGCTCTGGACCCGCGCATGACGCTGCGGGAATCGCTGCTCGCCCCCCTGCAGCAACACCGCATCGGCACGCCGCAGGAACGCCTGCGGCGGGTGACCACCGCGCTGGCGGAGGTCGGCCTGGACCACAGCTTCCTGGAGCGCCGGCCGGGCGACTGCTCCGGAGGGCAGCTGCAGCGGGTGGTCATCGCCAGAGCCCTCCTGCTGGAACCCAAGCTGCTCGTCTGCGACGAGCCCGTGTCGGCCCTGGACGCCTCGGTGCAGGCGACCATCCTGAACCTGCTGGTCGATCTGCGCCGGTCGCGCCGGCTGAGCATGCTGTTCATCTCCCACGACCTGAGGGTGGTGAAGTTCCTCGCCGACCGGGTGGCGGTTCTCTACCTCGGGCAGATCGTGGAGATGGCCACGCACGACGACATCTTCACGGGCGCCCTGCACCCCTACACCCTGGCGCTGCTGCACTCCGGTCAGGGACACCGCATCGACGCCGGTGAGCCGGACCAGCTGAAAGGCGAGCCGCCCAGCCCCGTCTCCCCGCCTCCCGGCTGCCGCTTCAACACCCGCTGTCCGCTGGCCACCGACCATTGCCGCACCGAGCAACCCGACCTCGTCGACAACGGAAACGGCCACCACGTCCGCTGTCACCGCTCCGCGGAGAGCCGGAGCCGGCTGGTCGTTGAGGAGATCCCCGCATGAGCCTGATGACCGGACAAACCGCCCCGTCCGCCACCACCCGCTGGACTCCGCCCGGTAAGGCGTTCACCGCCGGACGCTGGCGGGAGACCGAACGGCACACCGCCGTGATCGACCCCGAGACCGGCGCCTTCCTCGGTGAGGTCGCCGACAGCACCGCCGCGGAAGTACGCGCGGCCGTCGACGCGCTCGTGGACACCTTCCGGGCCGGCGCCGCCGCCGACCGTGCCGACTGGCCGCTGTGGCAGCGCCGGGAGGCCCTGCACCGGGCCGCCGACCTGCTGAGGCGGCAGGCCGAACGGTTCACCGCCATCGTGGGCTCCGAGGGATGCAAGACGATCAGGGATGCCCGCCGGGAGGTGGCCCGGGCGGCGGAGACCCTGCAGCTGTCCGCCGGTGCGGGACACGCTCTGCAGGGCGCCAGCGTGCCGTTCGAGGACACCTCCCGTGGCGCGGACCGGCTCGGGTGGAGCAGCAGGGAACCGCTCGGGGTCGTCGCCGCCATCACCCCGTTCAACGACCCGCTGAACCTCGTGGCGCACAAGGTCGGCCCGGCGCTGCTGTCCGGCAACGTCATCGCGGTCAAACCGCACGAGGCGACGCCGCTGTCCACGCTCGCCCTCGCCGAGCTGCTCCTCGAGGCGGGCGTTCCCGGCGACCGGATCGCCGTGCTGCCGGGCGGCCCGACCGCCGGGCGGGAGCTGGTGTCGCACCCCGGCGTCGACGTCGTCTCCTTCACCGGTGGGATCCGCACCGCCGACGAGGTGGCCCGCCTGGCCGGCGCCCGAACCCTGCTGATGGAGCTGGGCGGGTCCAACCCCGTCATCGTCGACCACGGCGTGGACCTGATGGCGGCCGCGCGGGCCATAGCCGAAGGGGCCTTCGGGTGCGCGGGACAGAACTGCCTGTCGGTGCAGCGCGTCTACGTGGTCGCCCAGCACTACGACGAACTGCTCGGCCACCTGACCCATATGACCGCTCACCTGAGCGTCGGCAGCAAGCATGACGAGACGACCGACGTCGGGCCGCTGATCGACGCGGCGGCCGCGCGCCGCGTGGAGCGCCGGGTCGAGGAGGCCGTCGCCCGCGGCGCCGTCGTACGCGCGGGAGCGGTCCGCCAGGACGCCACGTACCAGCCGACCATCCTCACCGACCTCGCCCCCGACGACCCCATCGTCACCGACGAGATCTTCGGCCCCGTGGTCAGCGTGCTGCCCGTGGCCGATCTCGACGACGCCGTGAACCAGGCCAACCGCGCGGCCACCGGCCTTCAGGCCGGGGTCTTCACCCGCGACACCACCGCGGCCCTGCGCACGGCCCGCCGGCTGCGGGCCGGCGCCGTAATGATCAACGACACCTCCGACTTCCGCATCGACGCCATGCCGTTCGGCGGTTTCCACCGCAGCGGCATCGGCCGGGAAGGCGTCACCAGCGCCGTCGTGGCGATGACCGCACCCAAGGTCATCGCGGCCCGGCTGACCTCCATCAGCTGAGCTCCCTCACCGGCAACTCCTCCTCCACTGCCCATCCGACCGGGACACACGAGCGTCAACCGGTCATGTCGTGGTGCCCACTCCCTTGCTCTCCCCCCAACGACGTTCAGAAGGAACACCAGCATGGCACGCACCTGGAAAACCCTCGCCGGCATGTCGACAGCCCTCGTCGTGCTCGCCGGCTGCTCGTTCGACTCCGGCAGTCCCGAGCCCACCGCGAGCGGCGGCGGCTCCAAGCTGATCATCGCCGACCTGTGGGCGCCCGACTCCGGGTACGCCCTGGAGACCGACGACGCCTTCACCCTCACCCGCGCCGGCTGCCTGGAGACCCTGGTGGCCGTGGACAAGGACAACCACGCCCAGCCCGCCCTGGCGACGGAATGGAAGCAGACGGAGCCCAAGTCCTGGACCTTCGCCATCCGTGACACCAAGTTCCAGAACGGCACCGCGCTCACCGCGAAGGTCGTCGCCGACGATCTCAACCGGCTGCTGAAGGCCACGGCGCCGCCGCGCAGCTTCGCCCCCAGCGTCATTTCCGCGGTGACCGCCGTCGACGACCGGACCGTACGGATCGACACGCCGGAGGAGGACCTGTTCCTGCCGCTGCGGGTCAGCGTCCCGAACACCGGGATCCTCGCCCCTGAGGCGTTCTCCGGCACCACCACGAACCCGGTCGGCACCTGCACCGGACCGTTCAAGATCACCAGCATCGGCACCGGCCAGTCGCTGTCGCTGGCCGCCAACGACGGCTACTGGGGCGGGGACGTCGCCCTCGGCAGCGCGGAGATCCGCTACGCCGAGAGCGGCGCCACCCGCGCCACGCAGCTGCGTGCCGGTGAGGTGTCGGTGGCCGCCAACCTCCCCGTCACCACCCTCACCACCCTGAAGGGCGACAACAACATCACCCTGCAGCAGGTCGCGCTGCCCCGCACCACCGGCCTGTACCTCAACACCCGCAAGGCCCCCTTCGACAAGGTCGAGGCGCGCCGCGCGATCCAGAAGGCCATCGGGCTCGACGCCATCGTCAAGGCGGTCTACGAGGGCACCGCCACCGCGGCCGCCGGACCGTTCACGCCTGACGAGCCGTGGACGCCGGCCGGGCTGCAGCCCGTGCAGGGAAACGCCGCTGACGCCAAGGCCGCCATGGCCGCTGCCGGCATCGACCCCGGCTCGCTCGGCTTCGAGCTCATCGCCTATTCCGACCGGCCCGAGTTCGCCGACCTCGCCCAGGTGATCCAGGCGCAGCTGGCCGAGGCCGGCATCACCGTGAAGATCCGCACCGGGGACTACGCCTCGGTCGAGGACGACCTCATGGGCGGCAACTTCCAGGCGACCCTGCTGTCCCGCAACCACCTCATCGACCTGCCCGAGCCCATCAGCGTTCTGCGCTCGGACGAAACCTGCAAGGGCAGCTTCAACCTCGCCGGTTACTGCAACCCGAAGGTCGACGAGCTCGTCAAGGAGGCCGGAAGCACGGCGGACTCGGCCAAGCGCCACACCCTCTACGGTCAGATCGCCACCCAGCTGGCCACCGACGTGGCCTTCGTCCCGCTCGTCCACGAGAGCCTCACCATGGGCGTCGCGGACACCGTCAAGGGCCTGCCGACCGACCCGCTGGAGCGGACCCTGCTCACGAAGGACACGAAGCTGTCGTGACCACGACCTCCCAGGAACACACCGGCCCCGGGACGGCACGGCGCTACGTCGTCGACGTCGTCCCGGGTGACGGGATCGGCACCGAGGTCGTCCCCGCCGCCGTGCGCTGCGTCGACCACCTGGCCGCGACCTTCGGGTTCACCGTCGAGTGGCGCGAGCGCGCGTGGGGGTGCGACCACCACCGGGCGCACGGGCGCATGATGCCCGTGGACGGCCTCGAGCAGCTCGCCTCCGGCGACGCCATCCTGCTGGGCGCCGTCGGCGCGCCGGACATCCCCGACGACATCACCCTGTGGGGTCTGCTCATCCCCATCCGCCGGGAGTTCGTGCAGTACGTCAACCTCCGGCCGGTCCGTTCGCTGCCCGGGATCCGCTCCCCGTTGCGCTCGGACGCCCCGATCGACCTGGTCGTCGTACGCGAGAACGTCGAAGGCGAATACAGCGAGGTCGGCGGCCGGGTCAACCGCGGCCGGCCCGGCGAGTTCGCCGTCCAGGAGGCGGTCTTCACCCGCGCCGGCATCGAACGGGTCGCGCGCTTCGCCTCCGACCTGGCCCTGCGGCGTTCGGGCCGGCTGATCTCGGCGACGAAGTCGAACGGCATCATCCACACGATGCCGTTCTGGGACGAGGTGGTGGCCGAGGTGGCCGACGGCAGCGGGGTGCGGCTGGAGAAGGTCCTCATCGACGCGCTGGCCGCACGACTCGTGCTGCGTCCGGAGAGCGTCGACGTCATCGTCGCCTCCAACCTGTTCGGCGACATCCTCTCCGACCTCGCCGGCGCCCTGGCCGGGTCGATCGGGGTCGCGCCCAGCGCCAACCTCGACCCGACCAAGACGTACCCGTCGATGTTCGAGCCGGTGCACGGATCGGCGCCCGACATCGCCGGCATGGGCATCGCCAATCCGGTCGGCACCCTCTGGGCGGCGGCCATGATGCTGGATCATCTCGGCGAATCCGACGCCGCGGCCGGTCTCGTGTCCGCCTTCGAGCAGGTCCTCCGTGCGGGGACCGCCACCCCCGATCTCGGCGGCACGGCGAGCACCGAGCAGTTCACGACCGCCGTCGTCCACGCCCTCGCCGCTGGAACATCGTGAGCACGCGCCGGCGATCCGAGGCCCTGCCGGATCCGCTGGACGCGACCGCCGTCCGGCGTCAGCTGCACCGGCGGCCCGAGGTCGGCTTCCTGGAGATCGAGACCGCGGATCTCGCCTGGAGCCTCCTGTCCGACCTGGGCTGGCGGCTGCGCGGCGGCGGCGACCTCGTCGACGTGCACGATCACCCCGGCGTGCCGGGCCGCGACGAGCTCGACGCCGCCGTCCGGCGGGCCGCCGCGCAGGGCGTGCCGGCGGAGTCGGTGCACCGTTTCCGTGACGGGAACACCGCCTTCGTCGCGGAGCTGCACGGCACTCGCCCGGGTCCGCTGGTCGGCCTGCGGGTGGACATGGACGCCCTGCCGATCCAGGAGAGCCGCTCCGGTGGCCACCACCCCGCGGCCGGGGGTTTCGGCTCGGACATCGACGGCGCGATGCACGCCTGCGGGCACGACGGGCACGTGGCCATCGCGCTGCGGGCCGCGGCCCTGCTGTCCGACAGGCAGTTCGCCGGCACCGTACGGCTGCTGTTCCAGCCCGCCGAGGAGGGCGTCCGCGGCGCCGCTCCCATGCTGGCCGCCGGGCTGGTCGACGACGTCGACGTCCTGCTGGCCGTCCACCTCGGCTTCGGCACCCCGGACGGATGCGTCGCGGCCGCGACCGAGCTGTACGGGACCTCGAAACTGCGGGCGGAGTTCACCGGGATCGCCTCCCACGCCAGCGGGGCGCCCGAACAGGGCCGCAGTGCCCTGCTGGCGGCGGCGTCCGCCGTTCTGGGCCTGCACGCCCTGCCCCGTTACGCGACGGCGACGACCCGCGTCAACGTCGGGACGCTGCACGCGCCCGGTGCGCCGAACATCGTCAGCGCCCTTGCCGTCCTCGGCGCGGAGGTCCGGGCCGACGCCGCCGCCGAGCACGACGACCTGGAGCGGCGGGCCCGCGCCGTCCTCCACGGCGCGGCCGCCATGCACGGTGTCACCGTGGACATCGCCAGAACCGGCTGGGCGACCAGCGCGACCACCGACGGCGCGATCCTCGCCAGGATCGAGACCCTCGCCCCGAGCCACGGCCTGCGGCTCCTGCCGCCGCGTCCCCTGCGCGCGAGCGATGACGCGACGCTGTTCATGCGGCGCGTCCAGGAACGCGGCGGGCTCGCCGGATACCTGCTCGTGGGCGCCGGAACGTACGGACCGCATCATTCGCCGGCCTTCGACCTGGACGAGGCCGCGCTGGCCCCGGCCGCCGACCTCCTGGCCGCGCTCATCCGATCCTGGTGACCTCGCCCGGGCATGTCCTGCACTCCTACGCCAACCCCGGGCACGAGCGCCGCATGCGCGAGGTGCTGTGGCGCGAGCA
>NZ_JBSGFQ010000240.1:0-7182 GCF_053603495.1 Nonomuraea sp. NPDC004186
CCCAGCGCTCCTTCCCCAGCTGCGGGAGGCGGCCGCGTTGCGGGCCGCGCTCGACCGGACGCGCGACGGGGCGGAGGTCCGTGCCGTCCTCGCCGAGGCGGCGGCCCGCGCGGCGGCCGTCGCGGCCGAGGTGCGGACCGTGCCCACCGAGGTCAGGTCCGCGAGCGGGCGCCGTACGCTGTGGGTGGCCGTCACCGCCGCGACCGCGCTCGTCGCCACCGTGGCGGCCCTCGCCATCGCCAGACCCGGCACCGCGACCCGTGGCTCGGCCGCCACCACCACCCCCGCCACCACCACCCCCGCGACCCCGAGCCGGTCCCGGACCGCGGCGGCGGCCCCCTCCCCCGACCCGTGCGCGGTGGTCGTCCCCACCGACCGGGTACTGCCGAGCAAGTCGTCCACGTGCTCCGTCACCGTGGACGGCGCCGGCGTCACGATCAAGACCCAGCCGAACGTGGACACCGCGCGCAAGGTGTTCGACGCCCTCCGCAAACGCCGGCAGTCGCAGACCGGCACCTCGAAGGTGGAGCGCGCGGTCACCACCCCCGTCAAGAACGTGCCCGGCCTCGGCGACGAGTGCTTCTCCCAGGACACCACCGTGGGCATCCTGTCCAGCGTGAGCAGCAACGTCTGGCTGCGTGTCCGCACGATGGTGATCGAGGTGTCCGTGATGGGGAACGGCTCCGCGGTCACCTCCGAGATGCGGGACACCGCCATGCGCGCGGCGCGCACCACCGCGGCCAGACTCCAGGGGAAATCATGAGCGGCGACCGCTTCCACCCGATCGGCCCCCTCGCCCAGGGCGCGCCCGGCCGCGCTCTGCGGGTGTTCGACCGCCGCACCGGCATGGAGGTGGCGGCCAAGCGCCTGCCGCTCCCGGAGGGCCGGGCCGGCTTCGACGAGGTACGTCGGCAGGCCATGGCCGCGGGGAGCCTGCGGCACCCGTCGATCCACCCCATCCACGAGGTCGTCGGCGTCGGCGCCGAGGTGTGGATCCTCTCCCCGATCGTCAACGGCTGGTCCCTGCGCGCCGAACTCCACCAGCGCGCCGCCCTCGGCCCGGCCGCGGCCGCCGCGATCGGCCTGCGCGTGCTGGACGCGCTGACGTACGCGCACCGGCACGGCGTCACCCACGGCAACCTGCACCCGGGCAACGTCCTGCTGGCCCCGGGCGGCCACGTGGTGCTGAACGACTTCGCCATCCCGGCCCTGGCCGCCGAAACGGCCGCCAGGCTGCCCGGCTTCACGGCACCGGAGCTCACCCCCGACGAAGGTGACGGGGTCGTGCCGGGGCCTGCCGCCGACCTCTGGGCGCTCGGCGCGATCCTCTACGCGGCGGCGCTCGGCAGGCCGCCCTTCGTCCGGGCCACACCCGCCGCCACCGCGGAGGCCGTCCGGCAGGGGATCGCGATCGAGGCGAAGGACCCGTTCACCGCCCTCCTGCGCGACCTCCTCGACCCCGACCCGGCTCGCCGCCCGGACGCGGCCGCCGTCCATGCGGCCCTGCGGGGCGCCGCCGCGCGGCCGGCCTTCGAGGTCGCGACCGTCACGGTCGGCGGCGTCGAGATCGTCGGCCGGCCCGTCCCCGCCGACGCCCCCATCCCTCCCCCGGCCCCGGCCAAGAGCTCGCCGCGCGTCAGGCCGGCCGCCCTCGTCCCCGCCGTGGCCGTCGCCGCGGTGCTGGGCGCGGGTCTCGCGCTGCTCGTCCCCGTCGGCACCACCGCGGCGCCCCCGGCCGCCGCCTCCGGCACGGGCCCGGCCGCCGCGCCCGTGCCGGACGACATCCCGCCGTTCGCCAAGCCCCCCGAACCGTGCAAGCTGGTCTCCGACGACCTCGTACGGGAGCTCGCCCCCTCGGCGGGCAAACCGTTCACGTACGTCAAGGGCGACTTCACCTCGTGCTCGTGGAAGAGCGACTACGCGATCCCGGAGGCCAAGCGCGGCGAGCTGTCCATCACGCTGAACACGCTGGACAGCGAGACGATGTCGGACGCCACGTTCGACATCTCGAAGCGGGTCGCGTCCCGGCTGCACACGAACTACCGCGAGGTCGACGGCCTGGCCCACGACGCGTTCACCTACACCGACGCCGCGACGAGCAGTCTCAGACGGTACAAGGTGACGTACGAGTTCCGGCTGAGCAACCTCCACGGAACGGTCGAGTACGGCCGCTCGGTGGGCGTCGACCCGGACGGCTCCATCGCCGGGAACGCCGGGAAGCTCACCCGCCTGGTCATCGGCCGGCTGCTGAAACGCCCCAACTGAAACCGGCGGCCGGCGACCTTAGGCTGGCCCCATGGACATCGCCTCGGCGCACGAGCTCTGGGACGCCGCCCCCGGCTGGCTCAACACCGCCTCCTACGGCCTGCCCCCTCGCCACGCCTTCGAAGAGCTCCAAGCCGTCCTCACCGAATGGCGGCACGGCAGCGGCGACTGGAAACCATGGGACGCCTCGGTGGGCCGTTCCCGCGCCGCCTTCGCCCGGCTCATCGGCGCGCCCGTCGCCGACGTCACCGTCAGCTCCACCGCCTCCCAGATCATGTCCACGGTCGCCACCGCGCTGCCGCCGGGCGCGCGCGTCGTGGTGCCGGAGATCGAGTTCACCAGCAACCTGTTCCCGTGGGCGGTGGCCGCCGAGGTCGAGACCGTGCCCGCCGACCGGCTGGCCGACGCCGTCACCGGCTCCACCGACGCCGTCGCCTTCAGCCTCGTCCAGTCCGCCACCGGGTACGTCGCCCCGCTCCAGGACATCGTGGCCGCCGCCCGGGCCCACGACGCGCTGGTCATCGCCGACGCCTCCCAGGCCTGCGGCTGGCTGCCGGTCCGGGTCGAGGGCATCGACGCGCTGGCCTGCGCCGCGTACAAGTGGCTGATGGCGCCGCGCGGGGCCGCGTTCGGCTACCTGTCGCCCCGCCTGCGCGAGCGCATGCGCCCGCTGGCCGCCAACTGGTACGCCGGGGCCGACGAGGGCGGCTCCTACTACGGCCCGCCGCTGCGGCTCGCGCCGGACGCCCGCGCGTTCGACCTGTCGCCGGCCTGGTTCTCCTACGTTGGCGCCGCCCCGGCCATCGAGCTGCTCGACGAGCTCGGCGTCGAGCGGATCCGCGACCACAACGTCGCCCTCGCCAACCGTTTCAGGGCCGGGCTCGGCCTCGAACCGTCCGACTCGGCCATCGTCTCCGTGGACGCCCCCGGCGAGCGCCTGGAGGCGGCCGGCATCCGCGCGGCCGTGCGGGCGGGCAAGGTGCGGGCCAGCTTCCACGTCTACACCACCGCCGACGACGTCGACCGCGCGCTGGACGCCCTCACCTGACCCGGGCATGACTCGGCCGTGACAGCGGACCCTTGCGAGCGGGAGACGGGGCCGCTTTAATACGCCGGGCCGCGGACGCGGCGACCCCGTTTGCCGGCGAGGAGACATTGTGGCCATTTCCGCAGGTCTGACATTCGTCCCTGACATCCGCGGTCCCGGCCTGCGTCCGTTAACGCTAACACCCCGATGAAACTTTCTTTTTCGCCCATCGGGAAAGCGCTTACCAAGAAGGGAACCGAGCGAATGCGCTTACGACTGGCCGGCGCGGCGGCAGTCCTCGCCCTGGCTACGACGATCAGCGGCGTCCCCGCCCACGCCGCCCCGCCCACGAAGCAGATGGAGGACCTCGACCGCGGCCTGACCAGTGTCCGGTCCGGTTCGGGCAACCTCGTGTCCTGGCGGCTGCTCGGCACCGACCCCGACGGCGTGGCCTTCAACGTGTACCGGGGCTCGACCAGGGTCGCCACGAACCTCACCGCCTCCACCAACTACCTCGACAACGGCGCCGCCGCCGACGCCTCGTACACGGTCAGGGCGGTGGTCGGCGGGGCCGAGCAGGCCGCCTCGCCCGCCTCGCTCCGCTTCACCGGCGGCTCGTACCTCGACGTGCCGATCCAGCCGCCGTCCGGCGGCACGACGCCGGACGGGGTCGCCTACACCTACAACGCCAACGACGCCGGCGTGGGCGACGTGGACGGCGACGGCCGGTACGAGATCGTGCTCAAGTGGGACCCGACCAACGCCAAGGACAACTCCCAGTCGGGCTACACCGGCAACGTGTACGTGGACGCGTACCGGCTGGACGGCACCCGCCTGTGGCGCATCGACCTGGGCCGCAACATCCGCGCGGGCGCCCACTACACCCAGTTCCAGGTGTACGACTACGACGGCGACGGCCGGGCCGAGGTCGCGATGAAGACCGCCGACGGCACCAGGGACGGCGTGGGCACGGTCATCGGCAACGCGTCGGCCGACTACCGCAACTCCAGCGGCTACGTCCTGTCCGGCCCCGAATACCTGACGATGTTCGACGGCCAGACCGGCGCCGCCAGGTCCACGGTCTCCTACGACCCGCCCCGCGGCACCGTGTCGAGCTGGGGCGACTCGTACGGCAACCGGGTGGACCGCTTCCTCGCCGGCACCGCGTACCTGGACGGCGAACGCCCCTCGCTGATCATGGCCCGCGGCTACTACACGCGTTCCGTCATCGCCGCCTGGGACTTCCGCAACGGCACGCTCACCAAGCGCTGGACGTTCGACAGCAACTCGGCGGGCTCCCAGTGGACCGGCCAGGGCAGCCACAGCCTGTCCATCGGGGACGTCGACCAGGACGGGAGGGACGAGATCGTGTACGGCGCCATGGCCGTCAACGACAACGGCACCGGCATGTGGACCACGGGCACCGGCCACGGCGACGCCCAGCACCTGGGCGACTTCGACCCGGGCAGGGCGGGCCTGGAGTACTTCAAGGTGAGCGAGTCGGGCTCCCAGCCGTCCTCGCTCTACATCGACCCGCGCACCGGCCAGATCCTCTGGTCCACCCCCGCCAACGGCGACAACGGCCGCGGCGTGGCCGGCGACATCTCGACGGTCAGGATCGCCAGTGAGTTCTGGTCCGCCGCCGACGGCAACCTGCGCAGCGTCACCGGCAACAACGCCGGCCGCAAGCCGTCCTCGGTCAACTTCCTCGTCTGGTGGGACGCCGACCCGCTCCGGGAGCTGCTCGACCAGACCAGGATCGACAAGTACGGCACCAGCGGCGACACCCGCCTGCTGACCGCCTCCGGCGTGCACTCCAACAACGGCACCAAGGCCACCCCGTCGCTGTCGGCGGACCTGTTCGGCGACTGGCGCGAAGAGGTCGTCTGGCCCACCAGCGACAACCGCGCCCTGCGGATCTACGCCACGACCACGCCCACGGACCGCCGCATCTACACCCTGATGCACGACCCGCTCTACCGGGTGTCGGTCGCGTGGCAGAACACCGCCTACAACCAGCCGCCGCACACGAGCTTCTTCATCGGCGACGGCATGCCCACCCCGCCCAGGCCGAACATCTACGTCCGCTGACGCACTACTGGTCGGAGCGGGGGAGGGCGGGTCTGGTGACGGCCGCGGCGTGGGCGGCTCCCCGGCCGTGGGCGCGGGCGACGATCCGGCCCGCCTGGACGCGTACCGCGGCCTCGGTGGCGTCGTCCGCGTCCGGGATCCCGGCGGCCGAGGCGACGGCGGCGTGCCCGTCGAGGACGAGGTGCAGGCCAGGCCGGGGATCCGGGCCGAACACCCGGCGCAGGCTGCCGGCGAGGTCGCCGATCCTGAGCCGTACGAGCCGCCCCAGTTCGGCGGGATCGCCGGTCACCACGGCGATGGTGACGCGATCCTCCGGGCGGGCGGCGCGGACGGCCTCCTCGGCCGCCTCCAGCCGGCCCGTCCCCAGGACGGCGATCACGCCGTCGGCGTCGAACCCCGTCCGGCGGCCGGTGAGCTCGTCCGGTAGCTCCGCGGGCGGCTCCCAGGCGTCCTGGACGGCTCGCGCGGGGGTGACGTAGGGCAGGTGGGGCGGGTCCCACGTGTCGGCGAGGTCGAGGCCGGCCAGGTGCCGGCAGGCGCGGGCCACGTCGAAGGGGTCGCCGAAGCCGGGCGCCGTCTCGGCCAGGTGAGCGGCTCCGCTCAGCAGCGTGAGGACCAGCTCGGCCAGCCGCACCCGCCGCGCGTGGCCCGGCGCGCGCGGCTCCAGCGCGAGGGCGAGCAGCAGCGCCTCCAGCCTGCCGAGCTGCCCCAGCGCGACGCGGCCGGGTTCGTCGTCGAACACCCCGGCCAGCGAGCGCGACTGCAGCCTGCCCCCGGCGGACGTGTCGCCGGTCAGGGGCAGCCGTTCGAGCCACACGCGGGCGAAGGCCCCCAGCGCCTCGGCCACGCCGGACGGCGATGGACCCTCCTCGGCCGCCACGGGCCCGATCGAGCCGACCAGGACCGCCAGGTAGAGGGCGCGCTTGCTCGGGAAGTTCGAATAGACCGCGCCGCGGGTCAGCTCGGCCCGTTCAGCGATCCGGTCGACCTTGGCCTCGGCGTATCCGCGCTCGGCGAACTCCTCCCTCGCGGCCGCCAGCACAGCCGCTCGGGTGCGTTCCTGCTGCTGCGCCCGGGTCAGCCTGACCATCGAGCCACACTCCCAACATTCAGATGTTCACATCATCTGAATGATAGCGCTCTTGACATCGACGCGTACCACGGGCGAATCTGACTACGTAGTCATAACCCAGGAGCCGCGAGTGTCCGACGCCAGGCGAAAGCCCCCGAGTAGCACCGACGTCGCCGCCCTCGCGGGCGTGTCGCAGAAGACGGTCTCGCGAGTGCTGAACGGCGAGCCGTACGTCACCGAGGAGGTCCGCGAGCGGGTGCTGGCCGCGGCGCGCGAGCTCGGCTACCGCCGCAACACCGCGGCCAGGGCGCTCCACCTGGGCCGCTTCCACCGCATCGGGGTCGCCTCGATCGGCAGCTCGCTCTACGGCCCGGCATCCCTGCTCGTCGCCCTGGAGCGGCAGGCCAGGCAGGTCGGGTACGCGTTCGCGGTCGCCTACGCGGGCGAGGGCGCCGCCGTCACGAGCGCGGTCGAGTCCCTGCTGGCCCAGGGCGTGGACGCCGTCGTGATCTCCGACCCGATCGACGGGGACCAGGACCTGCGCGTCGACCCGGACGTGCCCGTGCTGAGCTTCCGGCCGATCCCCGGGCTCGACGGGCCGCGCGTGGTGGTCACCGGCCCGTCCGGCGTGGAGGCGGGCAGGCAGGCGACCGAGCACCTGCTCGGCCTGGGGCACGCCACCGTCTGGCACGTCGCGGGGCCGCACCGGTGGCCGGCGGCGCGCGAC